>NZ_JBEYYT010000025.1:0-49412 GCF_040645715.1 Spirillospora sp. NPDC046719
GGGGGCGGGGCGCGGCCGCGCGGTGTCGGGCGCCCACGCCGCAGGCGCGGGGCGGCCAGGCGCGGGGCCGCGCAGCGGCGCGAGCGCCGCCGCCCCTTGATCCTAAAGAGCCCAATTCGGCAGCCCTGGCATCCATCTACAAGCAACAGCAGAAGCACCCAACTCGTTCATAGGTGCCCTCTAGTCAGCGCCGGCGTCCGCGTCCACCCCACCCACGCCAGTCGCCACACCTGCCCACGGCAACCATGCGAGTTCAGGACGGCCCGAACGACGCACAGGGGCCTAGCGATGCGGGACGCGCGGCCGGACACCGTCTGTCGAGGTGCTACTACCCTTACAACCATGGGTGCCGATGAAGATGAAGGCCAGCTGCCACTTGAGGGTGCCGCCCTGGCGCCCTACAAGTCGCCTTCCACTGGTCTGTGCTGGTGGTGCGGGGCCAGAGCCGATACTCGTGAGCACAAGTTCAAGAGAACTGACCTAACACGCATGTGGGGCGACTCAGACCACCTCGTCTGGGGTGGGGTAATCGACCGCCTTGTCAAAGTGCGCAGTGCCCGCAAGTCACCTACCGTCAAGTTTGAAGCTAACCTTTGCGCACAGTGCAACAATGCACGCAGTCAGCTTTTCGATTATGCCTATGATAAATATGCCGAGTATGTTTGGAGCAATCTCAATGACCTATGGGGTCGGCAATTTATTGACATGAGCACGATATATGGAAGTTCATGGTCGACTGATGTGTTGAATTTGGCTCGATACTTTGCCAAGCATATTGGCTGTCGCATGGCAAACGACGGCTATTCGGTTCCACCAAGCATCGTGGCGTTCTTGGATGGCGCTTCGAAAATTACTGACGTTCACATGGTCCTTTTTAAGGATCCGCAAAGGTGGAACCTTCGTCGTGAGGGCCTCAAAAATGGTATTGATGCCGACGGCTTGTGGATAGCGCCAGCAATGGGGGCCGTGAGTACGAGCCGTCAGCGACTCACGATGTATTCAAGCGCTAGCATCCTGGCTTACATAGGCGTCATGCACAGGTGGGATGAGGACGCAAGAGACGTTGATCCGTTTTACATTCACAAGAAGGCACGCCTGCATAGGCGAGATCAACTTCCCGATCTGTAGCCCCTGGTACGGCATGCCCATCTAGCTGACATTACTGATGCTCTCAGCGAGTACGCGAGGACTCATCGCGTACCCACTCCGGATGGTGTGCCGCACAAATTGACGAGACCGCATGCAGGACGGTTTCGCACGAGTGTGCCCACCGGCTGCCGGAAGCTAATGGGTAGGAAGGTGCCACCCGGCGCTCGCTCAATCAGATGATACGTTGATAACAATAATGAAGCGGATATCATTCCGCCCGGCCTTCCAGCCAGTAACACAGGTTTAGTTGTACATGATCCAACAAACCAATCAGTTGGTCGATCATTTGAATGAGTCCGCTAGGGCGCTTACTGCGTCCAGTATCTACCGGGTCCGATAGCCAATGCGCTACGTCGTTGCGTTTAGCTGTTATCTCGCGCACTAGAAGTGAATCTTCTGGCACATTAGTCCAGGAGCCGGGAAGGTCAAGGATAATCCAGATCGCCTCAAAATTCTTCACACCGATCGTTGAGCCATCAGCTAGTCGGAATAGCTCACTAAAGTTCTCCACGATCCGACGGTCGGTGGCGTGATTGGCGACGGATCTCAATAGGTTCGCCCGGGCCATTAGCGAACCAACGGTGTCTTCTCCGCTTTTCCTAAAGAAGGAAGCATCGAGCACGGAAAGTAAGCCTATAGGGAGCTTATAGCGAACTAGTCTTAGTGCTACGACATCGGCAGCCAATGCGCTGGGGAGGTCACGCATTAAGTTCTCGAGTACTCCGCCCATGACAACATACGATAGAGCCCGCCCCATGGCAGCAAAACCGTCATTGTCGAACGAGCCTAAGTCCCTTGCAGATTGCTGCAGTACCTCCAGCCGCCTCCGCTCTCGCTGAAGGTACCTGTTCGCATCTTCAAAGATGGCATCTATTGATGCGTGCATTGCTAAGAGAAAATCTCTTTTGCGCGATTGATTCTACCCAAAAGCATGGCTTTGGTGTTGGTCGCGCGAGTGCTGTAGCGCAGAAGTTCGGGATCGCTTAACCAACCTTCGCCCGGGCGGACGGGAGTGACTTCCTCCCGCAACAGAAGGCCGATCCCAACCATTACAGCCTCAAGTTGATTTAGAGGGGTGATGTGGACCGACGGGCGCAGGAAGGCGCCTTGCGTGATCGAGTGCAGGTGATCGACTACTGCCGTGAAGAGCTTTCGTTCATCATCTAGCCTGCTGTCATTCATCCGTCTACGCATGTAAGCGTTAAGAAACTCGGCTACTCGGCCGTTGAATTCTTCCGCGCCATCCAGGTAGGCGAAAAATTTGAGGACCAATTCCTCTAGCGTTCCGTTGCTCTTATTTGCTTGCTGAAGCTTGACGAGTTCCCGGTACTTTTGATAACCGGCGAGCTCTTCTATTAGGTCGTTGAAGGGGCCTCTATAGATGGAACTCCGAATTTCCTGGGCGGTCAAAGCAATAGCGCCAGCATTCAAGCGCTTGAACAGTTCATAGCGCACATCTGGGTCTGACTTGTCGCTCAGTACTTGAATCCTGAGGTAGCGACGCTCGAAAGTCCTCCTTACGGGTAGGGGAAGGTCCGCGAAAGTTGTACCATTGTATGATGCGAGCGCTTGAAGCTTCTCTAGGATCAGGGGGTTCTCTCTGAAACTAAATATTTGCGACTCCGGCGCATCCACGCCTACGAATCGCAAAACCGTGCAGATCCGCTGCAATCCGTCCACCACGTCCCAGGTTCCGTCGCGATTCGTGGCGACGAAGATTGCAGGCACAGGCAACCCTAGGAGAAACGACTCAATCAGTGCAGATTGAGTTTCATTGCTCCATCTGAACTGCCTTTGATAGGCGGGGGCGATTCTAATTTCCCCCTCTTCCACCATCCGGATGAGTTCACGTAGCGAAAGGTCAAAATAATCGGTATCAACGGCTCGCCTGTGCTGGTCGAGCTCGGCAATTAGACGCGCTTCATCGTCGGGCATGCTTCTGTTTTACCAGATGCAAGGCTTGCGAGTGGCCGACTATGTGGTGCCGCACCGGAACCAGGTGGCCAGAGCAGGTCGGCCCGAGTGGCTACATACCCTGTGCGGACCGGCTGGCGGCTGCCGTGAAGCGGCGCCCCTTGAAGACGTATCGAAGGTTCTCATCCTGTGACGCGCTGCCTGCCGGGCGGGGGGCGCAGTACCCCGCGACCGGGGCGCTCATAGGGTGATGGGCATGATTCGTGCGGTTGTGTTTGATGTGGGCGAGTGTCTGGTTAACGAGACTCGGGAGTATGGGACATGGGCTGACTGGCTGGGGGTGCCTCGGCATACGTTCTCGGCGATGTTCGGGGCGGTGATCGCTCTGGGGTTGGACTACCGGGAGACGTTCCAGGTGTTCGCGCCGGGGTTCGATCTGACGCAGCAGCGCGAGGAGCGGGCCGAGGCTGGGCAGCCGGAGACGTTCGGGGAAGAGGACTTGTACCCGGATGCGCGTCCCACGTTGGCCAAGCTGCGGGGTGACGGGCTGTGGGTCGGGATCGCGGGGAATCAGACGGTGCGGGCCGGCGGCATCCTGCGGTCGCTGGATCTGCCCAGCGACATGATCGCGACGTCGGATGACTGGGGTGTGTCCAAGCCTGATCCGGGGTTCTTCCGGTGTGTGGTGGACGCGGCGCCCTGCGATGCGAGCGAAGTGCTGTATGTGGGTGACCGGTTGGACAACGACATCATGCCCGCGGCTGAGGCGGGGTTGCGGACAGCGCTGATCCGGCGGGGACCGTGGGGGATCATCCAACAGGACGACCCGGAAGCCGACCGTGTTCCGACGATGCGGATTGATTCGCTGGCCGAGCTTCCGGGTCGTGTCGCTGAGTTCAACGCTGCAGCGCGCTGAGGGTCGTCGTCCATCCGTAGAGGCGGTCGTCCAGGCGGCGGACGCATTCGGTCTCGGCCCAGGGCTGGAGGGTGCGGCGGACGTCGTGTACGCGGTCCATGCCGGTGGCGTACCAAGTGACGGCGAGCTGGTCTAGGGCCTGCTCGGCGTAGGCGCATGCGGCCTCGGGGTTCTTCTGGGCGACTTCGACGGCGGCCAGGTCGCCGAGGATGACGGCGCGCTGTTTGGCGTTGGTGTCGCCGATCGCGTCCAGGACCCCGAGGAGGGTGGTTTTGGCCTGGGCGGGCTGACCGGCTTTGAGCTGGGTGTCTCCCTTGAAAGAGGCGAGGCTCACGGGCGAGAACCAGTTGAACCACTCGGGGGCCGGCTGACCGGTGCTCTCGGTCAGGACGTGTTCGGCGAGGGCGATGAGGCGTAGGGCTTCGCGGGGGTGTCCGCATCGGGTTTCGCACTCGGCCTCGACGGCGTCCAGCCATGCCAGGAATTCGGCGGGTGCGGTGCCGCGTCGGGCGTAGGTGCGGGCTGCGCGCATGCGTTCGGCGGCCTCGTCGCGTCGGCCGTCCCATCCGGGGATGAATGCGGCGTGGGCGAGGATGGCGGCGCCCAAGAGCGGGTCGTCGGCTTCGCCTGCGGCTTGGAGGGCGCGGACGTATGAGGCGTCGGCGTCTTCGGGCTGGCGCAGGTCGAAGAACTCGATGCGGCCGACCAGGAGCAGTGACTCGGCGAGCGCGGTTGCCAGGATCGTGCGGGGAACGCCGGTGGTCTCGGCGAGGAGCTGCGTCCCGAGCTTGGTGTGTTCGACCACGGCGGGGTGGAGCTGTGCGGGCTGGACGGAGAAGTAGAGGCGGCGTAGGGCGCCGTTGATGGCGGCGAAGTCGGCTCCGACCGTGGGCGGTTGGACGGCGGCGTTGGCCTTGGGCAGTGGCAGCGTGGCGCCGTTGCCGGGGATGGCGGGAGCGGTCGCGTTCGGCCGTGCGGGCGCGGGGCTGTCCGAGGACTCCCACGGCGGGGTGAAGCCGAGTTGGTCGACGGGCAGTTGCAGCACGTGGACCAGTAGGCGCTGGTGGTCGGCGCGGGGCCACGGCGGGGAGGCGGACTCCCATCGGCGTATCTGCCGGGCGCTGATCTGCATGTTTCCCAGGCCGAGCAGTGGAGCGGCGGCCGTCATGGCGTCCGCCAATGCCTGCTGGGAGGCGTATCCGGCGTGTTGCCGGGCGGCCTTGAGTCGGGTGTTTCCTGCCGGGCGCGGCATGGGCGCTCCCTCCACTGGATGTCCTCTACAGGACCGACCTTAGCGCCCATAGGGTCTCCAAGCGGACACTGTGACGCGCTTCTCTCTTCCTAGAGACCTAATAACGTCCTCTAAGTGTCCTCTTGTGGACCTTCTTTAGGACGTTGCTGGGCGCGAAGGTTGCTGCCATGCGCGACGAGCAGGCGGACAACGGGTGCGAGCACTGCGGCGACCGTGGGTGGAAGTTCTCCCATCCTCGACGGGCGGTGCTGGTGGGTTCGTCGGGTGATTCCGGACCTGACGTCGAGAAGGTGCCGTGTCGCTGGTGCGCGCCGACGCGCAAGACGCGTGCGGCGTAGGTGAAGCCGCGGGGCCAGCGGGCGTGGTGGGCGACTGGAAGCGCGGTCGCTTCGCCCCCGTGGCGGCTGCGCTTGGCCGGGTGGGGTTCTGGTCGCCTGCTCGTCCGCCGGTCCCGCTTCTACCCCCTGGGAGTTCTCGGTCATGAACGTGGTGAGCTTGCGGCCCCTTCAGGAAACGGCATGGCGTCCGGCTGCTCTGGCGCTGGTCGAGGCGTTGAAGCGGCGGGGCCTGGACGCGCAGGTGTACGGGCATGGTGCGGTGCGGGCGAGCAACCCGGCCGGTGAACCCGACCCGGACGATCCGCGTGGGGCGTTGATGCATCCGGGGATGCGGCAAGAGGTGCTGTGCCGTCGCCACGAGGGCGTGTTGTGGTGGCTGTGGGTGTGGGCCGGGCCGACCCGCCAGTCTCCGCCGGAGTTGGAGCCGTTGTGCCCGCTGCTGGAGACCGATGCGGCGGCGGACCGGATCGCGCGCGTCCTGGCGGTGCCGTTCGCCAGCTCGCCGGACGGCGGGTCGTGATGGGTGCGGTTCCGGTGGTGCTGCCGGACGGGATGAGCGGGCGGCCGGTCGCTGCGCAGATCGAACGCGAGTTCTCCGGGGTGTGCGCCTGGTACGGCGAGGCCACCGGGACGTGGTGGGCGATGGTCCGGCTCGGCGATGACGCTCGGCTTGTGGAGGCGCTCAATCCTGACGAGCTGCGGAACGCGATCGTCCACGCACGGGGCTGGCCCTGGCCCCGATGATGTGAAGCCCGCCGACGTTGGCGGCGAACTGGGTGGCCCTCGGGCCTGTCCGCTGGGGTGGCTTCGGCGGTCGGGCTCGGGGGCCTTACTCGTTGCGGCTGGAGCGAAGGTGCACTTCGCGGGCGTGACGTCGGAACGGAAGGAAGCTACAGTGCCAGAGAGATTCGCTTATGCGGTCAAGCGTGAGAGTCGTCAGGTGGTCGAGATGTCGAGCTTGGAGTTCGAGCCCCCGAAGTACGCGCGGGTGGTGCTGGAGTTGCGGCGCCGGATCGAGAACGGGGACTACCCACCCGGCTCGATGCTGCCGTCTGAATCGCAGCTCGTGCGAGACTTCGCGGTCGGCCGAACGACCGTCGTCCGCGCTTTGCAGATGTTGCAGCAGGACGGGTGGATCACCCGCGAGCACGGGCGCGGCTCGTTCGTGAAGGGCCGTCCCGGTCCTGCGGCGCGTGCCTCACGTCCGGGCCTTGCCGTTTTGGACCAGCCGGAGACCTCGCCGGGCGTGAGCCTCCTGGAGGTCGGCACGGTTCCGGCTCCTGCACCGGTCGCCGGCCTGCTCGGCCTCGATGGCGGAGCGCGGGTGCTGGTGCGTCGGTGGGCGACCGTCCGGGAGGGGCTCGTCTCGGAGTTGGTGACGTGCTGGTTCCCGCAAGAGCTGGCGTATGGCACCGACCTGGATAAAGAGACGGCTCTGCCGGTTGGGCTGCGGGCTCATCTGCGCACCGTGAAGGACGTGCGCGTCGACCACATCGCCGAACGGCTGTCGGCGCGGCTGCCGTCCAAGGATGAGGCCGAGGTCTTGCAGCTCAAGAAGCCTGAGCCGGTGCTGACGGTCTTGGCGAGCATGCATGACGCCTCCGACACGGTCTGCTTCGTGACCGAGGTGCTGCTGCCGGGGTCGCTGCATGAGCTGGAGGACGTCTACAGCGTCCCCGACTGATGGCGCCGGGGGAGACTCGATATCGCCGGGGCTGCGGCGGTCTCGGCTGCCTTGTCAAGCAGAGTGGGAGTGCTTGTGAGCTGGTTGCCCCCTGAGGAGTACGTGCGGACTCTCCCCAACGCCACCATGTACGCGGCGCTGTACTTCACCGATACCGAGGGCAACCCTCTCGCTCTGCGCTCGGCGCACGGTGTGGAGGCTTGGCAGTTTCCGGGCGGCAACGTCGAGCACGGCGATGCCACCCCGTTCGCGACGGCGGTGCGTGAGTGCCGCGAGGAAACCGGCATCGAGTTCGCCGGGCCGCCGGCCTTGCTCCTGACGCACTTCATCCCGCCTCAACGGGGCTGGCCGTGCGCGAAGATCGGATTCGTCTTCGATGGCGGGGTGCTCACGGCCTCCGAACTCGGCCGGATCGTCTTGGACTCCTCCGAGCACACTGATTGGCTCGTGCAACCGCTCGGAGCATGGAAGACGATGATGAGCCCGCGCCTGTTCGCACGAGTCGAGGCGCTAGACGAGGCGCGCAGTAGCGCGTCTGCGGCGTTCCTCTGCGAGCCCGAAGTGAATGTGACATAGACCACTCTCGCTAGGAAGCTTGTTCGGTCGAGTGGCGAGGTACATTCAATCCACATCCACTTGACCGAACAAGCGGTCGGGTGAACGTCTGGAGGTATCCGCCATGGCGGTGCAGGGTCCGTTCAAGGTCGCGTTCGGCGACGTGTTCCCCTACGGCGCGTTCGTCAAGGGCGGCGTCGAGCCGGTGCGGGACTTCGACCGGTCGAGCCGGGAGAACTTCGTGCAGGGCCGCGACAAGGACACCGGCGAACTGGTCTGGTCGGTCGAGGTCCTCGACGCCGACCCGGCGTCCAAGGGCACGTTCAAGGTCAAGCTGATCGCGCCGGTCCAGCCGATCCTTCCGGAGGCTCCGGCGGGGTTCCCGTTCGTGCCGGTGGAGTTCGACGGGCTGACGGTGACGCCGTACGTCAACAGCCAGAACAACCGGCTCGCCTACTCGCTCAAGGCGGCGGGGATGCGCCCGGCGGCCATCAAGGGCGGCGCGGGCCGGACGTCGAGCAAGGACACGGCGGCGAAGGACGCGGCCTGATTCCGGTCATGGGTGGGGCGGCTGGAGCTGGTACCTCCGGCCGCCCCGCTTCTCTTCCCCTCAAAGGCTCAAAGAGAAGAGGTGTCCAGGCTATGTCCTGGGAGTTCCGCAAGCTCGGCCCCGGTGAGAACGTCGCCGTCGAAGCTCAGCGTGATCCGTTCGCGGCGCCCAAGTGGGCGCCTCCGGTCTGGCACATGCCCGAGGGCCTGGTCCTGCTCGTCAACCTCGTCCGCACCGTCGTCCGGACCGTGGTGTTCCTGGTGCGCAACATCGTCCCCGTGTCCGTCGCCGGTGGGCTCGGCTGGCTCGGCGTCCGGTATGGGTGGGCCGTCCCGCTCGTCGTCCTGGTCCTCGTCGCGGTCGGCCTGGTGGTGTGGGCGGCGCTGGACCGTCCGTCCTTCGTCCGCTACGCCGCTCGTCCGGCCCGTGCCCGGTGGCGGCTGGTCATGGTCTACCGCCGCGACTGGCAACCCGTCCTGGTCACCGCCGGACTCACCAAGGTCCACAAGGGCCGCGAGTATCTTCCGTCCCTCGTCCGCGTCCGCTGCGGTCCGACGTCGGATCGGGTCCTGGTGAAGATGCTCAAAGGGCAGGCGCCGGACGCGTGGGAACGGGTCGCGGTCAACCTGGCGCACGGCTTCGGCGCGACCCTCGTCCGCGTCCGGGAGGGGGACCGTCCGGGACGGATCTGGCTGGAGTTCGTCCGCAAAGACGCTCTCGCCGTCCCGATCCCCGCCCTGCCCGTCCCCGACGCAGCGGACGTCGACCTGCGGGCGCTGGAGATCGGACGGACCGAGGACGGGTCCCCGTGGCGACTGCGACTGCTCGGAACCCATGTGCTCATCGCGGGCGCGACGGGGGCCGGCAAGGGGTCGGTGATCTGGTCGACGGTCCGGGCGCTGCTACCGCTGATGCTCGCCGGACTGGTCGAGGTCTGGGCGGTCGACCCCAAGCGCATGGAACTGTCCTTCGGCCGCCCCCTCTTCGAGCGCTACGGCCGCTACAGCGACGACCCCAAGGGCGGCATGGTCGAGCTACTGGAGGCGGCGGCCGGAGACATGAACGCCCGCGCCGAACAGTTCGCCGGAGTGACACGATCGTTCACCCCGACGCACGAGCACCCGTTCCGCGTCGTGATCGTGGACGAGCTGGCGTTCCTGACCGCCTACTGCCCCGAACGCGACCTGAGAAAGCGGGCCGAGTCGGCGTTGGCAGTGCTGACCTCGCAGGGCCGGTCGGTGGGGTACTGCGTGATCGGGGCGCAGCAGGATGCCCGCAAAGAGGTCAACAATCTGCGCAACCTGTTCCCGGACCGGATCGCGCTGCGGCTGGACGAAGACGAACAGGTCGACATGGTGTTGGGCGATGGTGCCCGCGACCGTGGCGCGCTCGCTGATCAGATCTCGTCGGTTCCGGGGATCGGGGCGGGGGTGGGGTTCGTGCGGCTGGAGGCCGTTCCCGATCCGGTCCGGGTCCGGGCCGCCTACGTCTCCGACGACGACATCCGCGACATGGTCGCCTTCGGCCTCCCCGTCCTCAACACTGGGGAGGCTGCATGACACAGCTCCCCCTCGACGGTTCCGGGACGCCCGCGGCCGAGTCGATGTCGGAACCCGTGGTGAAGACCCTCGCTCCGCTGGCGCGGGGTGTGCTGGAAGCGGTCGCGGTCGAACACGGCGTGTGCGTCCGGCCCGTGCCCATGCGGCGCGTCGACCTGAACACAGGTGCGGCTGAGATGGTCTACGTGCCGTGCGGTCACACCCTGGCGAGCGTGTGTCCCTCGTGCGCGGAACGGAAGCGCAAGCTTCGGGCGGTGCAATGCCGTCAGGGCTGGCACCTGGCCGAGGAACCCGTCATCACCCGCGCAGGCCCGGATGAGGAACAGCGGGCGTGGATGGAACTGCGGTCGCAGGCACAGGCAGCCCGTGACCGCGCGGCCGAGGACGGTACGGCGGACGGGGAAGGCCCAGAGTTCTGGGGCGCCGTCGTGCGTGACCTCGATATCGAGATCGAACGCACCGGCGTGCGGGGCTCACTCAAGACCGGTGCGGGTGCCAGGGGCCGGCGGACCCGGTCGACCCGGCGGCGGCAGGACGCTCCGAATCTGCCTCGGCGTCCGGTCGACTCCCGCACCGTCGGCAAGGTCTTCCGGGGCAAGGACGGCAAGACGTTCCGGCCGTCGCTGTTCCTGACCCTGACCCTGGACTCCTACGGGCGGGTCCGCTCGGACGGTACGCCGGTCGACCCGGACACCTACGACTACACGCGCGCCGCTCGCGATGCGCTGCACTTCTCCAAGCTGGTGGACCGGTTCGTGCAGAACCTGCGCCGGTTCGTCGGCTACGACGTGCAGTACTTCGCGGCCGTCGAACCACAGCGGCGGCTGGCTCCGCACCTGCACATGGCGATCCGCGGAACCATCTCCCGCACCGAACTACGCCAAGTCGTCGCGGCCACCTATCACCAGGTGTGGTGGCCTACGACGGATCGCGTCGTCTACTCCGGGGATCACCTTCCCTTCTGGGATGAGGCAGCGGGCGAGAACGGCGGCTACCTCGACCCCGAAACCGGCGAAGTCCTGCCCACCTGGGATGAGGCGCTGGACGCCATCGGCCTGGACGAGGACGCCGAACCCCTGCACGTCGTCCGCTTCGGCCGCCAGATCGACGCACAAGGCGTCCTCGCCGACTCGGCCGACTCGCGACGCTGCATCGGCTACCTGACCAAGTACCTCGTCAAGGGCGTCGCCGAATGCCACGAAGCGGAGACCACCGCGCAGCGTGAGCACGTCGACCGGATGGCCGAAGCACTCCGCTACGAACCCTGCTCTCCGACGTGCGCGAACTGGCTGCGCTACGGCGTCCAGCCCAAGAACCCGCGCAAGGGCCTCACGCCCGGCTACTGCAAGGGCAAGGCACACCGCCGCGAACACCTCGGCTACGGCGGCCGTCGCGTCCTGGTCTCCCGCAAGTGGTCCGGCAAGACCCTCGCCGATCACAAGGCGGACCGGAAGGCATGGGCGCTGGCTCGGCTGGCTGAAGCAGGCATCCCCGTCTCCAACCCGGCCGATCCCCAAGCGGCCTACGTCTGGGAACGCGCCGGACCCGGCGACCCCGACGTGAGACCGACCGAACATCGGCTCCTGCTCCTGATCAACGAACGCATCCAACGGCGCCGCCAGCTCGACGCCGCGACCCACAACGCGACTCCCGAACTTTCGGCAACTGCGGAGGCAGCGTGATCACTACGGCGAACGGAGCGACCGAACCGCTCCTGTGGAAGCCCGAACAGGCGGCCGTGATGCTCGGCATTGGGCGCACCAAGGTCTACGACCTGATGCGTTCCGGTGCGCTGCGGTCGGTCCGGCTCGGTGGCTCTCGAAGGATTCCGGCAACGGCGCTCGCCGAGTTCGTTGCCCAGTTGGAAGAGGAGACGGACGCGGCATGACCAAGCGACGCGGCAACGGCGAGGACTCGATCTACAAGGACGGCGACCGCTGGCGCGGCGCGGTCTCCGTGGGTTACGACGACAAGGGGCGGCGCGTCCGGAAGAAGGTCTCCGGCCGGACGCGTGCCGAGGTCGCTCGGAAGCTCAAGGAGGTCCGCGAGGCAGTTGATGCGGGCACGGTGCCGGATGACCGGATCACGGTGAAGGCGTTCCTTGAGCGCTGGGTCGCGGTGAACCTGCCGGGCACGGTGGCGGAGTCCACGGAAGACGACTACGGGGACATGGTCCGTCTGCACCTGGTGCCGGCGCTGGGTCGGAAGAAGCTCAACAAGCTGACGGTCGCCGAGGTCGATCGGCTCTGGAACGCCAAGCGGGAGGCTGGATACGCCGCAAACTCCCGGAGGAACATGCGGAACGTCCTCCGGCGGGCGCTCGCGCAGGCTGAGCGGGAGGGCCTCGTCACTCGCAACGTCGCCGCGCTTTCGGCAGCTCCCCGCGCTGCTCAGCGGGAGGGGCGGACGCTCACCCTTGACCAGGCCAAAGACCTTCTGAAGTCGGTGGAGAGTCACCGGTACGGCGGCGCGATCACCATCGCACTGGCCTATGGCCTGCGTCGTGGCGAAGTGCTTGGGCTTCGCTGGCAGAACCTCGACTGGGACGCCGGGACGCTGCGGCTTACGCATGCGGTGAAGCGGATCAAGGAGCGGGACAAGAGCAGCGCTCGGAAGACGCGCGTCGTGCTCAGTGAGCTGAAGACGGCCAAGTCACGGCGGACCCTGGTGCTCACGCCGGAGATTCTGGCCAAGCTTCGGAAGCTGCACTCCGACCAGGCCAAGGCTCGGCTCGCCCTCGGTGAAGCGTGGCAGGATCACGGGCTGATCTTCCCGTCCGAGGTCGGGACGCCAACGGATCCGGACAACTTCTCGCACACCTTCTCCAAGCTGGCCAAGCGGGCGGGGCTCGGTCATTGGCATCCGCATGAGCTGCGGCACTCGGGCGCTTCGCTGATGCTGGCGCAGGGGACTCCACTGCATGTGGTGTCGGAGATCCTCGGGCATGCGGGCATCGCGATCACGAAGGACACCTACGGGCATCTGGTCGTGGACGACAAGCGCGCGGCGGCGGAGGCCATGAGCGGCGCTCTGTTCGGCGGCTGAATTCCGTGGCTCCCACAATGGCTCCCACGGTGGTGCAAGAAGCCCCCTTCCTTGATCGGAAGGGGGCTTTGAGCTGGGAGCCGGCGAGGGGACTTGAACCCCTAACCTTCTGTTTACAAGACAGATGCTCTGCCAATTGAGCTACGCCGGCGGGCTCGTCCCGCATCGTAGTCGACCGCGCGGGGGGTTCGCGCGGGGGTTTCGGGGCGGGCGGCGGCGCGGTCAGTGGTGATTTGCGGTGGTGAGCGGGCACAGGAGGTGCAGCACTCGGGGGAGGGGGCCCACGTGAGCATCAGCGGAATCATCTCCGCGATCATCGTCGGAGCGATCATCGGCGGGCTGGGGCGGCTGCTGCTGCCCGGGCGGCAGCCGATCGGGATCGTGCTGACCGTGCTGATCGGGATCGTCGCGGCGCTGGTCGGGACCGCGATCGCGCAGAAGACGGGCGTCGCCTCGACCAAGGGATTCGACTGGATCGAGCTGGTCTTCCAGGTCGGGCTGGCCGTGCTCGGGGTCGCGGCCGTCGCGGCGTGGCGGCGGAACCGGGGGCATGCGAGATGAGCTAGCGGGAGCCCAGGGCCCTGGTGGTCTTGGGGGTGGGGGCGCCGCCGGGACGGCGTTCCGGGGTGGAGCTGAGGAAGCCCTTCTTGCGGGCCAGGTGGACCCAGTTCGCGGCGGCGCGCCAGGGCGCGTCGCAGGCCTCGGCGAGCATGTGGACGGGGTTGGAGTGGCCGAGGTCGACGTAGGCGGAGTAGACGGCCGCGACGAGGGCGAAGAACTCGTCCGGACGGCCCTTGCGGCCCGGACGGGGGGCCGCCTCGACCATCCGGCGGATCTCGCGGGCCTCGGCGACGGGCGGCGTCCTGGTGCTGGTGGAGTGCAGGACGTCGCTGGTCAGTTCGGGGAGGGGGACGGCCCGCAGGGTGCCGGTGGTGAGGCCGCGGGAGACGAGCCGCGGGTCCGCGTCGGGGTGCGGGCGGATCGTCATCTCGGTGGGGCCGCCGGTCGCGGGGGCCGGCCAGCGAAGGATGATCTCCCAGGCGCCCACGCGGATGCGCCGCTCGACCGTCATGCCGACATACTGTCAAACATTCGCGCAATTGCGCAATTGTTGGGGCGTGCGAGACTGGTGCGGTGCACGGGAGCGGGGGATCATGAGCGACGACCTGGCGCTGTCTCCGGCGCTGCTCCAGGAGGCGGCGGGCCGTTTCGGGATGCTGGCCGCCACGACGCGGCTGCACATCGTGTGGGTGCTGACGCACGGGGAGCGGGACGTCAGCTCGCTGGCCGACGAGGTGGACGGGACGGTCGCGGCGGTCAGCCAGCACCTGGCGAAGCTGAAGCTGGCGGGGCTGGTGCGGGCGCGCCGGGAGGGCCGGCACCAGTTCTACGTGGTCGACGATCCGCACGTGGCGGCGATCGTCCGGCAGATGGTCGCGCATCTGCGGGGTGATTCGGGGCGCGCCCGTGGTCTGGGCGCCTGACCCGCCGGTCGCGGCGCCGTCCAGGACGGACGAGGCCGCGCCGTCCGGGACTGAGGGCCTGCGGGAGTGCGCGGTGCAGCCGCCGCTGGCGGTGCTTCGGCGGTGGGAGACGTCGCCGAAGGGCCTGGACGAGGCGGAGGCGCAGGAGCGGCTGCTGCGGTTCGAGGACGGGCCGCGGCGGCGCCGGGCGCGGCGGCTCGGCGGGGCGGTCGCGGCGCCGTTCGTGGTGGTGCTGGTCTTCCTCGGGGTCGTGTCGGCGCTGACGGGAGACGTGCGGGGCGCGGTGCTGATCTGCGCGCTGGCGGTGTTCAGCGGGGCGATGCGGTACCGGCAGGAGGCGCGGTCGGGGCGTGCGGCGGCGGCGCTGCGGACGATGGTGACGACGACGGCGACGGTGCTGCGGCGGGCGCGGCCGGGGGCGGAGCCCGTGGCCAGGGAGGTGCCGGTCGACCAGGTCGTGCCGGGCGACGTGGTGCTGCTGGGGCCGGGCGACGTGGTGCCGGCGGACCTGCGGCTGCTGAACTCGGTGGACCTGGAGATCAACCAGGCGATGCTGACCGGGGAGTCGCTCCCGGCGGGCAAGCACGCGGCGTGGACGGACCCGCCGGAGGGCCGTCCGGGCGACCTGTTCGACCATCCGCGGCTGTGCTTCATGGGGACGACCGTGGTGAGCGGGACCGGGACGGCGGTGGCGGTCGCGACGGGCGGCCGGACGTACTTCGGGGCGGCGGACCGGGAGCGGCCGGGGCGCCGGACGGAGACGGCGTTCGACCGGGGCGTGCGGGTGGTGTCGTGGACGCTGGTCGCGGCGATGCTGGCGGCGCTGCCCTTGGTGGTGGCGGTCGCGGGGGTGCTGCGGGACGACTGGTACCAGGCGCTGCTGCTGGCGATCGCGGTGGCGGTGGCGGCGACGCCGGAGATGATGCCGCTGGTGGTGACGGCGCTGCTGGTGCGCGGCGCGAAGGGGCTGGCGGGCCGGCAGGTGATCGTCAAGCGGCTGCCGGCGGTGCACGACCTCGGCGCGATGGACACGCTGTGCGTGGACAAGACGGGCACGCTGACCGAGGAGCACGTGGCGATGGCGTGCCATCTCGATCCGCTCGGCCGCACCGATCCGGAGGTGCTGTGGTGGGCGCGGGTGAACGCGCTGTGGTCGGTGGAGCTGGCGGGACGGCTCGTGGGGGACGCGATCGACGAGGCGCTGCTGCAGGACGCGGGGAACCTGGACAGCGCGTCCGGTGTGGACGCGATCCCGTTCGACTACGCGCGGCGGCGCGCGACCGTCCTGCTGGGGGACGGGCGGCTGGTGGTGAAGGGCGCGGTCGAGGACGTCCTGAACCTGTGCACGGTCGCAGGTGACACGGTGCTGGACGCCGAAGAGCGCGCGCGCCTGCTGCGGCTGGACGACCGGTGGGCGGCGGACGGGGTGCGGCTGCTCGCGGTGGCGGTGGGGAAGCGGACGCGCGGCGGCCCGCTGACCCCGGCGGACGAGCAGGACTTGGCGCTGATCGGGTTCGTCGGGTTCCGGGACCGGCTGGATCCGGCGGCGCCGGCGGCGGTGCGGGGGCTGCGCCGGCGCGGTGTCGGGCTGGTGATGGTCACGGGCGACCATCCGCTGGTGGCGCGGCGGATCTGCCGGGACGCGGGCATCGAGGTGTCCGGGGTGGTGCTCGGCCGCGAGGTGGTCGACCTCGACGACGCGGAGCTGGCGCGGTTGGCCGGCGCGGGGACGCTGTTCGCGCGGGTGGGGCCGCCGCAGAAGGCGCGGATCGTCCGGGCGCTGCAGCAGGCGGGGCGGACGGTCGGGTATCTCGGCGACGGGGTGAACGACGCGCCGGCGCTGCGGGCGGCGGACGTCGGGATCACCGTGCGGGGCGCGGCGGACCTGGCCCGGGAGTCGGCGGACGTGGTGCTGGTCCGCCCGGACCTCGGGGCGCTGGAGCAGGCGATCGTGGCGGGCCGCCGGACGTTCGCGAACACGGTGAAGTACGTCAAGATCGCGCTGACGTCGAACGTGGGGAACGTGGTGTCGCTGCTGGCGGCGAGCGCGATGCTGCCGTTCCTGCCGATGCTGCCGCTGCAGGTGCTGGTACAGAACGTCTGCTTCGACCTGTCGCAGCTGGCGCTGGTGCGCGACCGGGTCGACGAGGCGCAGATCAGGAGCCCGCGGACGTTCGACGTCCGGGACCTGGCGCGGTTCGTCGCGTGCCTCGGGCCGGTCGGGGCGCTGTTCGACCTGGCGGCGCTGGGGCTGTTCTGGTGGCTGCTGGACGCGCACGGCGGCGCGGCGGGGCGGGAGCTGCTCCGGTCCGGCTGGTTCGCGGAGAACCTGATCGCGCAGGGCCTGGCGATGCTGCTGCTGCGCAGGCGGGGGCGGACCGGGCCGAGGGCGGGCCGGACGATCGTCGTGACCGCCGTCGCGCTCGGGCTGGCCGGGCCGCTGCTGCCGTTCACGCCGCTCGGCGGGGTGCTGCGGCTCCAGCCGCTGCCGTTCGAGGCGGTCCCGATCCTTGCGGCCGTGATGACCGGGTACGTCCTCGCGACGATCGCCGCCCGGTACGTCTATCAGCGGGTCTTCGGCAGATGGCTGTGACGCCCCTTGCCAGGCGCCGGACGCTGCGGTGAGCTGGAACGAGGAGGCGCGGATGACGGACGCGAAGGGCAGGGTGGCGGGGCCTTCGGGCCTGGAGGCGGCGCGCTGGTGGGCGCGGATGATGCGCGATCCTATGGACGCCTACGGCGCGCTTTTCCGCCGGTACGGGGACGCGGTGCGGCTCCCGCGCGACCGGAGGCGGGCGCTGTACCTGCTGTCGCGGCCGGAGCACGCCGAGCACGTCCTCGTCGCGAAGCAGGACAACTACGTCAAGGCGTTCACGTACCGGCCGCTGCGGGTGTTCCTCGGCGACGGGCTGCTGACGAGCGAGGGCGAGACGTGGCGGCGGCACCGGCGGCTCGTGCAGCCGGTCTTCGCGCAGCGGCACCTCGCCGCGTTCGCGCCCGGGATGGCCGGGGTCGCGGCGCGGTCGGTCGGGCGGTGGCCGGACGGCGTGACGCTCGACGCCGCCGCGCACATGCGCCGGGTGACGCTGGACATCGTCGGGCGGGTGCTGTTCGGCAGCGACCTCGCGGCGGAGTCCGACGCGACCGGGCGGGCGCTCGCGGATCTGCAGCGCGGCGCCGTGATCGGCCTCGGCGCGACGTTCCTGGGCGACGCGGGGCTGCGGCGGGCGTTCCGGCTGGTGCCGGGCGCGCAGCGGGCGGCCGCGCAGCTCGGCGGGATGGTCGGGCGGGTGATCGACGAGCGCCGCGCGGCGGGTCCCGGAGCGGAGCCGGACCTGCTGGACCTGCTGATGCGCGACGGTGATCCGCCGCTGTCGGACGTGGAGCTGCGCGACGAGGTGCTGACGCTGCTGCTGGCCGGGCACGAGACGACCGCGGCGGCGCTGACCTGGACGCTGATCCTGCTGTCGCGGTACCCGGCGGCGCGCGACCGGCTGGAGGCGGAGGTCGACGGGGTCCTCGGCGGCCGGGATCCGGACGCCGGCGACGTCGACCGGCTGCCGTGGACGCGGGCCGTCCTGTCGGAGTCGATGCGGCTCTACCCGCCCGCCTGGACGATCGAGCGGGACGCGGTCGCCGACGACGACGTGGCGGGCGCGGTGGTGACGGCGGGCTCGACCGTGGCGATCTCCCCCTACCTCCTGCACCGCAATCCGGACCTGTGGCCGGATCCGGAGGGGTTCCGGCCGGAGCGGTTCCTCGGCGAGCAGGACCGTCCCCGGCACGCGTACCTGCCGTTCGGCGGCGGGCGGCGGATCTGCGTGGGGGCGGGCTTCGCGATGATGGAGGCGGTGCTGGTGCTCGCCCTGATCGGCCGGTCGGCGCGCCTCGACCTGGCGCCGGGCGTCGCGGTCCCGTCGCGGGCGGAGGTGACGCTGCGGCCGGCGCGTCCGGTGCCGATGCGGGTCACGCGGAGGTAGCCGCCCGGAGAGGCGCGGTCACGCGGAGGTAGACGCCGGAGAGGCGCGGCGCACCAACTGGACGTCGAATCGAAAAGGGGTCTTGGCAAAAGGCGCGGCCACCTCTACATTCCCGGGAGCGGCGGTAAGTGATCGCTTGCCGCCCCCACCCCGGGAGGCCCCCAGTGAAGAGCTCGTTCACCCGCCGTCCCGCGCGGGCGGCCCTGCGCGGCCTGGCCGCGGCGGCGCTCGCGTCCCTGCTCGGCACCGCCGCGGTGGCCGCCCCCGCACGGGCGGCGGACAAGTACCCGCCCGGCGACATCGGGACGTCCCTGGTGAACTTCTTCAACAGCCCCGGCGCGGTCGCCGGCGCGAACGACTGGAACTGCAGGCCGAGCGCCGAGCACCCGACGCCGGTCGTCCTCGTCCACGCCACGTTCGTGAACCTGGGCACCAACTGGAGCGTGCTGTCGCCGATGCTGGCGAACGAGGGCTACTGCGTCTTCGGCTTCAACTACGGCATGACGCAGCTGTCCTTCGACCGAGTCGGCGGGCTCGGCGACATCGCCGAATCGGCCAGGACCCTGGACGCGTTCGTCGACAAGGTGCTCGCCGCGACCGGCGCGCGGCAGGTCGACCTCGTCGGGCACTCCCAGGGCGGGATGATGCCGAACTACTACCTCAAGCGGCTCGGCGGCGCGTCCAAGGTCCGCACGTTCGTCGCGCTGGCGCCCAGCAACCACGGGACGACCATCGACGGCGTCCTCGACCTCGGCCGGACGCTCAACCTGCTCGGCTTCGCCAACCAGGCCCTCAACGACGCCGGCGCGCCCGGGCTCGTCCAGCAGGAGCAGGGCTCGGACTTCCAGAACGCGCTGTTCGGCGACGGCGACACCGTCCCGGGGCCGCGGTACGTCGTCATCGAGACCAAGAACGACATCGTCGTCACCCCGTACACGAACGCGTGGCTGAAGGGCGACGGCGTCACCAACATCCTCGTCCAGGACCAGTGCCCGGACGACACCGTCGGCCATGTCGGGATGTTCAACGACAGCCCGGTCATGCAGGACGTCCTCAACCAGCTCGGAGCGAACACCTCCGGCTTCAAGCCGACGTGCGAGGGCTACGGCCTGCCGCTGTAACCGCTCACTCCCCGGCCAGCCCGGCCTGGTCCGCCTCTTGGGCGGCCTGCTCCGGCTTCCGGGACCTCGGCACCGGGATGTGGAACAGGTCGGCGAGCCGGCGGACCGCCGCGGGGTCCCCGGACACCGCGGCGCTGCCGTCCTCGATCGCCGCGCCCATCGACGAGCGGCCCGACGCCATCGCGATCAGCACGTCCTCGCTCATCGCGATCGACGCGTCGGGCCGCTGCGCCGGGCCGTGCACCAGATGGACCGCCCCGTCGTCGACCTCGGCGTGGAACACCTCGTCGTCCACGCGGAACTCGTACACCAGGTGCAGGCTGGCCGACGCCTCCGGCACGAAGCACGCCTCCATGCCGAGCACCGCCCACCCCGGATGGAACGTCTCGCCTTCGCGCCGCTCGCCGAGCGCCCACCGCATGCCCCAGCGCGCCAGCGCCAGTACCGCCGGGCCCAGCTCCTCGCCCGCCTCGGTCAGCGCGTACGCGGAGGTGCGGGCGGGCGGCGGCAGCGTGACCTTCCGCGCGAGCCCCTCCCGTTCGAGGTGCTTCAGCCGCGCCGCGAGCAGCCCGGTGCCGAGGCCGCGCAGGCTCGCCTGCAGGTCGCCGAACCGTTTCGGGCCGGTCAGCAGCTCGCGGATCAGCAGCAGCGTCCAGCGCTCGCCGACGAGGTCGAGGGTCCGCGCCGTCGCGCAGTACTGGTTGTAGGTCCGCTGCTCCACCGCATCACTCTAAGCGCTCACCTCGAGGATCAGCCGGGCCAGGGCGCCGGGCCGGGTGAGCATGACGTCGTGCGGGCCGTCGATCGGGACCGTCCGGTATCCGATCGCCTTGGCGCACTGCTCGAACGGGTACACGCTCGGCCTGCACAGGATCGCGGTGCCGGGGATCCGGTCGGCGGCGCCGGTGAGGCGGGTCGGCTCCTCGAACGTGCGGGCGGGCTGCGGACGCATCCGCTCGGCGAGCCAGGCCGCGTCGTCCGGGTCGTCGATGCCGACGGCGGCGGGCTGCGGGACGGCGATCTGCCCGCCGGACGTGCGGCCCCGCAGCGCCTGGACGAACGGGGCGGGCGCGAGGTCGTACAGGCTCGTCCCGTCAGGTCCGGCCCAGCCGTCCACCAGGACCAGGTGGCGGACGCGGTCCGGCCGCTGGTCGGCGGCCTCCCGCACGACTAGTCCCGCATAGCTGTGCCCGACCAGCACAACGCCGTCGCCGTCGATGCCGTCGATGCCGTCGAGCGCCGCGACGACGTCGGCCGCGTGGTCGTGGAGGCCGACGTCTCCCTCGCCGAGCGCGGGAGCGACGGTGCGGGCACCGGCGTCGTGCAGGAACGGGGTCACCCGGTCCCAGGCCCAGGGGCCGTGCCAGGCCCCGGCGACGAGGACGAACGTGGTCATGAGCGGACCTCCGCGGAAACGAGGGGACGGACGCGACCGGCGAACTCCTCCAGGGCGGCCTCGTGGTCGTCGGTCGCGAAACGGACCACGATGTGGCGGGCGCCCGCCTCGATGTAGCGGGTCAGCCAGGCGGCCGCGTCCTCCGGCGTGCCGGCGAACATCGCCTGGATGGAGGCGATGAACTCCAGCGGCGCGTTGTAGTAGCGCTCGATGCTCGCCCGGAGCCTCTCCCGCGCGCGCTCGGGGTCGTCGTCCAGGCAGAACGTCGCGTACAGGGCAGGGGTGACCGGGCGGCGCGCCGCCTCCCGGATCGTCTCGGCCTCCTTCGCGTAGACGCCGTGCTCGGGCGGGTACGGCAGCCAGCCGTCCGCTATGCGGGCGACCCGACGCAGCGCGGGTCCGCCGCCGGCGAGCCAGATCGGCGGGCCGCCGGGCCGGGCCGGCGGCGGCGCGACGCTCACGTCCTCGAACGCGAAGTGCTCGCCCGCGAACGAGACGGACTCGCCGGTCCAGAGCAGCCGCATCGCCTCGATCGACTCCTCCAGCCGGCGGCCCCGGGTCGCGAAGTCGACGCCGAGCGCGGTGAACTGCGCCTTGGTGGCGTCGGTCGGGAAGCCCGCGCCCATGCCCGCGATCACCCGTCCGCCGCTGAGCCGGTCGAGGGTGCCGAGCTGGTGGGCGAGCAGGATCGGGTGCCGCAGCGCGGGCAGCAGCACCGCGGTGCCGAGCGCCACCCGCTCCGTCGCCTGCGCCACGGCGGCCATGAGCAGCAGCGGGTCCGCCCGCTGCCGCGTGACGGGGCTGTCGCCGGCCCAGACCGAGTCGTAGCCGAGCGCCTCGGCCCGCGCGGCGTACCCGACGAGCCGGTGCGGCGCGTGCTCGCCCGTCACCGTCTGGTCGCGCGTCGGCAGCAGGTAGCCGAACCGTGTCTCCGGCATGGATCACCTCCGGTGGTCGATTCCGGACTGATCCTAGACATTGACTTCCTGATTTTGAAGTCTATGGTTCATTTTCAAGAAGTTCGATCCGGGAAGGAAGAGTGATGACGGCACCGACCTACACCGCCGAGGCGCGCGTGACCGGGGGCAGGAACGGGCGCGGGCGGACGGCCGACGGCCGCCTCGACCTGGCCCTGCGGCTGCCCAAGGAGATGGGCGGTGACGGCGAGGGCGTCAACCCCGAGCAGCTCTTCGCCATCGGGTACGCGGCCTGCTTCGGCTCGACCATGAGCGTGCTCGGGCAGCGCAAGGGACTCGCGGCGGACGACGCCGAGATCGACGCGAGGGCGATGCTCATCCCCACCGATGGCGGACCGTTCAAGCTGGGGGTCGAGCTCGACGTGACTCTGCCGTCGCTCGCCGATGCCGAGGCGGTCGACCTGGGACGCGCCGCGCACCGGCTGTGCCCTTACTCCAGCGCGATCCGCGGCAATGTCGACGTCGCGATCGTCGTGAACGGGACGCGCTTGTAGCCGTCTGTGTCGCGGCGCCGTAAACGGGACGCGCTTGCAGGCGTCCTTGTCGCGGCGCGGTCAACGGGGCGTGCTTGCGGGCGTCCCTGTCGCAGTGCCGTTCAGTCCCGTTGGTCCTCGCCCCGCACCCGGACCAGCGGGAGGAACAGCTCGTCCACGATCTCGGCCAGCACCTCGTCCGGCACCGGGCGGTCCGTGAGGAGCATCTCGTGCCGGACGAGGTCGGCCGGCATCCGCGCGATCCGCGGGCTCACCGCGCCGGGCGCGACCTCGCCCTGGTCGGCGGCGCGGCGCAGGATGACCGACATCGCGTCCGGGATCACCTCGAACGTCCCCGGATCGAGTTCGTGCGCCTCCGCCATCAGGCCGTGGACCAGGTCGGGGCCGAACTCGCCGAACCGCCGCGCCATGTACCGCAGGACCGCCAGGACGTCGCCGCGCAGGCTCCCGGTGTCGGGCACGTCGTCCGCGATCGAGGAGTACCGGTACCGCAGCGCCGCCAGGACGAGGTCGGCCCGGCTGGGCCAGCGACGGTAGATGACCTGCTTCCCGGTCCGCGCGCGCGCCGCGACGTTCTCGATCGTCAGGCCCGCGTAACCGGACGCGTCCAGCTCCTCCCAGGTCGCGTCCAGGATCGCCGCCTCCAGGGCGGCCCCGCGCCGCCGCGCCTTCGCCTCGCCGGTCACGCCGCTCCTCCTTTAAGAGACCTTGCGTCTCTTGTTCTGGGCAGCCTACACTCCGGGCCGTTAGAGACGCATCGTCTCTTAGGAGGCCCCATGACCGCCGGCACCCGCACCGCGCCCGAACGGCTCGACCCCGCCCTGCTCCGCCTCGCCGGGATCCTCATCACCGGCGCCATCGCCCCGCTGCTCGACAGCACGATCGTCAACGTCGCGATCGGACGGCTCGGCCGCGACCTGCACGCGCCGGTGGCCGAGATCCAGTGGGTGGTCGCCGCCTACCTGCTGGCCCTCGCCATGGCGATCCCGCTCACCGGCTGGGCCGAAGGCCGCTTCGGCGCCCGCCGCGTGTGGCTGTCCGCCCTCGGCCTGTTCCTGCTCGGCTCCGTGCTGTGCGGGCTGGCCTGGAACGTCGGCTCCCTGATCGCCTTCCGCGTCCTGCAAGGGGCGGGCGGCGGGCTGATGGCGCCGGTCATGCAGACGCTGCTGATGCGCGCGGCCGGCGGCCGCCAGATCGGCCGGCTGATGGCCGCGATCAGCATGCCCGCGCTGGTCGGCCCCATCCTCGGGCCCGTCGTCGGCGGCCTCGTCGCCGGGCATGCCGGCTGGCGGTGGATCTTCTACGTCAACGTGCCGGTCTGCGTCGTCGCGTTCGTCCTCGCCTGGCGCGGCCTCCCGCGCACGCCGCCGCGCGGCGCCGCCCGCCCCGACCTCACCGGCATCCTCTTGCTGTCCCCGGCGCTCGCCGCCCTCGTCTACGGGTTCTCGCAGGCGAACACCGGTTTCGGTCGTCCCGGCGTGATCGCCGCCTTGGCCGCTGGTGCCGTGCTGCTCGCGGCGTTCGCCGTCCACGCGCTGCGCACGCCGTCCGAACCCGCGATCGACCTGCGGCTGTTCCGCAAGCGCACGTTCGCCGCGTCCGCGAGCCTCCTCTTCCTGTCCGGGCTCTCCCTGTTCGGCGCGATGCTGCTGCTACCGCTCTATTACCAGCAGGTCCGCGGGCACAGCGTGGTCGTCGCCGGCCTCCTGCTCGCGCCGCAAGGGCTCGGCAGCCTGCTCGTCCGCACCCGCCTCGGAGCCCTCACCGACCGGCTCGGCCCCCGTCCCATCGTCCTCACCGGACTCCTCCTGACCGTCCTCGGCACGCTCGCCTACGCCGGGGCCGGACCGCACACCAGCGAATGGCTGCTCGGCGCGTCCCTCGCCGTCCGCGGCGCGGGCCTCGGTGCCGTCACCCTCGCCGTCATGACCGCCGCCTACCAGGGCCTCGGCCAGGACGAGATCCCGCACGCCAGCAGCGCCACCCGCGTCATCGTGCAGGTCGGCGGCTCCTTCGGCGCCGCCGTCCTCGCGGTCGTGCTGGAGCACCAGACGTCCGGCGGCGCCGCGCCGTCCACCGCGTACGCGCACGCCTTCTGGTGGTCGCTCGCCTTCACCGCCCTCGCCTTCGTCCCGGCGCTCTTCCTTGGCCGAAGTGGGCCAGTACATGTTTCTGCCTAAGTGGACACCCTCGCCCGCCAATCTTTGATCTCATAGAGCAGCGATATCAGTACATAGAGTTACGGTGCGGTCTGGGGGCATTATGGTCGGGGACTCGAAAGTCTCGTGGGACGGGGCGGGAAGGCGGGCGAGAACCGTCCCTCCCGGCCGCTACGCGCCGCTCGCCCACGACCCCGGATTCCTGCTGCTCAGGAAGAGGTTCCTGGTGGCGGCCGCGAGCCTCACGGCCGCGTTCTTCGGGTGGTACGCGGTGTACGTCGCGCTGTCGGCGTTCGCGCGCGGGTTCATGGCGCGGCGGGTCGCCGGGCACGTCAACGTGGCGCTGCTGCTCGGGCTGCTGCAGTTCGCGTCCACGTTCCTGCTGGCCTGGGCCTACGTCGCCTACGCGCGGCGGCGCCTGGACCCGCTCGCCGAGGACCTGCGCTCCCGCCGCCCGTGCGCGCCCGGCGACGAGGTGACCCGCTGATGCCGGCGCTCGACGGGCGGGCGCTGACCTGCACGCTGTTCGTGGTGTTCGTGCTCATCACACTCGGCATCACGGTGTGGGCGCGCGCCAACACCAACGGCGCCGACGACTTCTACGCCGGCGGGCGGACGTTCAACGGCGCGCAGAACGGCATCGCGCTCGCCGGCGACTACATGTCGGCGGCGTCCTTCCTCGGCATCGCCGGCCTCATCGCGCTCTCCGGATACGACGGGTTCCTGTACTCCATCGGGTTCCTGGTGGCGTGGCTGCTGACGCTGCTGCTGGTCGAGCTGATGCGCAACGCCGGGCGGTTCACCATGGCGGACGTGCTCGCGCACCGGGTGCGCCGGCAGCCGCCGGTGCGCCGCGCGGCGGTCGTGTCGACCGTGACCGTCTCGGTGTTCTACCTGCTCGCGCAGATGGTCGGCGCGGGCGCGCTGGTCTCGCTGCTGCTCGGCATCCACCGCGGCCGGGAGTTCCTCGGCATGTCCGCCGGCACCGCCCGGACCGCCACGATCGTCGTGGTCGGCGCGCTGATGATCTGCTACGTGATGTTCGGCGGGATGAAGGCCACCACCTGGGTGCAGATCATCAAGGCGGTGCTGCTGACCGCCGGGGCGCTGGTGCTGACCGGGCTGGTGCTCGCCCGGTTCGGCTTCGACCTCGGCGCGATGCTCGGCTCCGCCGCGCACGCCAGCGGGAAGGGCGAGGCGTTCCTGCGTCCCGGCCTCCGGTACGGCAAGGACGTGCCCGGCGACGCGTACCGGACGATCCTCAACAAGCTCGACTTCATCAGCCTGGCGGTCGCGCTGCTCCTCGGCACGGCGGGCCTGCCGCACATCGTCACCCGCTTCTTCACCGTCCCGGACGCGCGGGCCGCGCGCACGTCGGTGTCCTGGGCGATCGGCCTCGTCGGCCTGTTCTACCTGATGACGCTGGCGCTCGGCTTCGGCGCGGCGGCGCTGGTCGGGCGGGCCGCGATCGTCGCGCAGGACCCGTCCGGCAACACCGCCGCGCCGCAGCTCGCGCAGGAGCTCGGCCGGCACCTCGGCGGGCAGGTCGGCGGCGACATCCTGCTCGCGTTCATCGGCGCGGTCGCGTTCGCGACGATCCTCGCGGTGGTGGCGGGGCTGGTGCTGGCCTCGTCGACGTCGCTGGCGCACGACTACTTCGGGCAGGTGCTGATGCTCGGCCGGCCGCGCGAGTCGCAGGAGGTCGCGGTCGCGCGGTTCGCCTCGTTCCTGGTCGGCTCGCTGGCCATCGTGCTGGCCGTCGTCGCGCGGAACCTGAACGTGGCGTTCCTGGTGGCGCTGGCGTTCGCGATCGCGGCGGCGTCGAACCTCCCGGCGATCGTGCTGACGCTGTTCTGGCGGCGGTTCAACTCGGCCGGGGTGACCGCCGGCATCTACGGCGGGCTGATCAGCTCGCTGGTGCTGGTGTTCTTCTCGCCGGTCGTGTCCGGGAAGGTCGACCCGGTCACCGGCGAGAACCTGGCGCTGTTCCCCAAGAGCGTCGACTTCCACCTGTTCCCGCTGGAGAACCCCGGCATCGTCTCGATCCCGATCGGATTCCTGTGCGCGATCGCGGGGACGTTCCTCGGACGGGAGAAGGCCGACCGGGCCCTGTACGACGACATGTCGGTGCGGGCGCTGACGGGCGCCGGCTCGCACTGAGCCGGGGACCGCCGGCTCGCACCGAGCGACGGGCCGCCCGGGACCCGGCTACCATTCCGTTCCGGACCCCCGGTTACCCGCCGGTAAGGGACGGCCGGTGGCGGCTCCGGGACGCGCGGTGACGCGCTCTCCGGGACCGTCTCCGAATGTGCCGGGCGCCCGGGCGCCCGGCCCATCGCGTGGCAGAATGTCAGATCGCGCCGTGGACCACGGCGGACGGCCGAGGGGAGGTGCGGCGGCGTGTCCCATGCCGGTCGGCGCCGTGCCCCGCGTGCGCGTCCGGCGGCGCGGTTCGGCGCCCGCACCACCGCGACGCTCACCGTGCTCACCCTGGCCGCCGCGGTGGCGGTGCCCGCGGCGCTCGTCCCCGACGAGGCCGACACCGTGCCCCGCTCCGTCCGCGGCGCGGCGGCCGGCGCGGCGATGCGGACCGCGACCGACCAGATCCGCGCCCGCGAATGGCATCTGACCGTCCTCCGCGCGCAGAAGGCCTGGCACTACTCCAAGGGCTCCGGCGTGACGGTCGCCGTCCTCGACACCGGGGTCGACAAGAACCATCCCGACCTCACAGGCCGGGTCGTCACCGGCCCCGACCTGACGAGCGGGGCGCGCCGTCCCGGCAGCCGCTACTGGGGCCTGCACGGGACGTCCATGGCCAGCATCATCGCCGGTCACGGCCACGGTCCCGGCCTCGCGCAGGGCATGCTCGGAATCGCGCCGGCGAGCAGGATCCTGTCCGTCCGGGTGACGCTGGAGAACAACGACCCGCTGCGCAAGACCGACACCTCGGCCACCACCGGCGCCCGCGACGCCGTCGCGCAGGGCATCCGGTACGCGGTCGACCACGGCGCCGGCATCATCAACATGTCCCTCGGCGGCGGCCGCCAGTCCTACAACGGCAACCCCGCCCAGGAGAGCGCGATCAAGTACGCGCTGAGCAAGGGCGTCGTGCTGATCGCGTCGGCGGGCAACGACGGCTCCGGCGCCGACCGCAAGAACTTCCCCGCCGCCTACCCCGGCGTGATCGCTGTCGGCGCGCTCGACCGCAAGCTGCACCTGTGGAAGGACAGCAACCGCAACTCGCACGCCAGTGTGTGCGCGCCCGGCGTCGACATCGTCAGCGCCGACGCCAGCAACGGCTACGTCGTCGGGACGGGCACCAGCGCCTCGTCCGCGATGGTCGCCGGGGTCGCCGCGCTGATCCGCTCCCGCTACCCCAAGCTCAGCCCCGACGAGGTCCGGCAGGCGCTGATCAAGGGCTCGCCCGCGCGCCGCGGCCACCCGACCGGCTCGGCGACCTGCGCGGGATCGGTCGACGCCGTCCGCGCCCTCGTCGCCGCGAACACGCTGAACAAGACGTCGAAGGGGCCGGTCGCGGCGGCGCCGACCCCGTCCGCCACGCCGGCGCCGGCCGCCGGCTCCTCGGCCGGGGACTCGGGCGTCCTGCTCCCGCTGGTGCTCGGCGGCGGCGGCGTGCTGGTGATCGTCGGGCTGGTCCTCGGCTGGCGGCAGCGCCGCCGCCCCGGCGACGAGGACGGCGCCCTGCCGATCGGCGACGAGCCGTTCGGCGACGACGGGCCGGACGACGACCCCACGCCCGGCTACCACCTGCCCGGCGCCCCGCCGGAGCCCGCCGCGATGCGGTCGCCCGGCGGAGTCCCTCCGGCGGCCTCGTCCGCGCCGCCCATCGCGCCGGTCAATACCGCGCCGTTCCAGAGCTCGCATCCCTACACCGGCCCTGGCATGCCGCCTCCGGCCGGATACCCGGACGCCCCGGCGGGGTGGCCCGACCAGGGCACGCCGCCGCTCCCGGAGCCGGTCGCCGAGGCCGAAGGGTACGTCCCCGAGCACGCGCTGCCGCACGACCAGTGGGACGAGCCGTCCTGGGGCGACGGCGCGCCGCCGGAGAACGGCGCGCCGCCCGGCCCGCCGGGACGGCCTCCCGTCATGGCGAGCGAGCTGCGCCCGTTCGACCCGGGCGAGTTCCCGGTCGGGGAGTTCCCCGTCGGCGGGGTGAACGGGACGCTTCCCGGCCCGGTGGAGGGGTTCTCCCCGAACGGGCGGCACCTCCGCGACGACCGTCCCGCCAACGGCCACGACCACGCCGGCGGACGCCACCTCGCCAACGGCCACAACGGCCACAACGGGCACGACCCGCGCAACGGGCACGACTTCACGAACGGCCGGGACGCGATGAACGGCGCCGGCGGCGGTCCGGCGGTGAACGGCGCGGGCGGTGCGAACGGCGTGGGCGGTGCGAACGGCGCGGGCGGCGCCGCGTCGAGCGGCGCGCCCGATGACGACGCCCCCGCGCTGGACGACGAGGACTGGGAGCGGTTCAGGCGCAGCGCCCTCGGAGGGGGCGGCATGCCCGAACCCGAGTTCCCCGCCCCGCCGCAGGACCCGCCGCCCGCCCCGCCCGCCGCGCAGCCACCCCCTGCCGCGCAGCCTCCCGTCGCACCGCCGCCCGCCGCGCAGCCTCCGGTCGCACCGCCGCCGTCCCCCACGCCGCCGTCCGGCGTACCTCCTGTGGACGACGCCGGGGGCCTCCCCGCCCCGCCACCGGTCCCGCCCGCCCCGCCCGCCGGTCCGGCGGACGACGACGCCCGCAACCGGCAGGCCCGCCGCCCCTACTCCTCCAACGAGGACGACGACTACCGTCCGCCCTGGTGGTGAGCACCGCCCGCATGGTGAACGCTGGGGTCGCCTCTGCTGGGGCCGTACTCCGGCGGGCGTAGCGCAGGAGCCTCCCGCCGTCCGATTCGCGCCCCCGAACCCGTCGCGCAGCATCGAACCATCCGCTCACAGGAAGGTCGATGACCATGTTGACGACGCTCGCGGCGCACCCCGGCCCGTGGCACGACGGCGGCGGCGCGCCCGGCTACTGGCCCGTTTTCCCGATCATGTTCGGGCTGTTCTGGCTGGCCGTGCTCGGCACCGGCTTCTACCTGGTCCGGCGCCGGATGACGGGGCCCGCCGCGGCCACCGCGGCCGCGCCCGACCCGATGGCGAAGGCGCAGGAGCTGCTCGCCGAACGGTTCGCCCGCGGCGAGATCGACGAGGACGAGTACCTGATGCGCCGGTCGGCGCTCCGCAACGGCGGCTGACCGTCAGTCCAGGCCCGCCTCTTCGAAGATCTTGTCGATGCCGTCCGGGTCCATCGGGTCCCGGGCGGCGGCGTCGGCGAACCGGGTGAGCAGCCGGGCGAACTCGGCGCGCTCGGCGTCCGTCCAGTCGTTCATCAGCCCGTCGAAGTAGGCGCGGCGGTACCGGTCGGCGACCTGCTTGACGCGGCGGCCGGCGTCGGTCAGCCCGAGGTTGGCGCGGCGCGCGTCGACGGGGGAGGGGCGCCGGGACACCAGGCCCGCGTCGATGGCGTGCCCGACCAGCCGGCTCGCGGTGGACGGGTCGATCTCCAGCCGGTCCGCGACGGCGCCGACGGTGATCTCGCAGCTCACCTCCGCCTCGCCGGTCTCGCCGGCGGCACCGGTGTCGGCGGGCGGCTCGTCGGTGAGCGCGGCTACGGCGTTCACCACCATCAGGTTGGAGATCTGCAGCGGCCGCCCGCCGGGGCCGCCGGCGGTCCGGGCGCGGATCCGCTTCATCATGTCGGGCTTGATCCAGACCCGGCGCAGGTGGAACAGCGCGGCGCCGATGGCGGCGAGGACGGGGTCGGGCCGGTCGCCCCGGTCGCCGCTCACCGGGCGCCTCGGACCGTGGTCCAGCCTGCGGTCTCGTGGCGGGGCGTGTCCGTCGCCATGCAAGGGTCTCCCGTTCAGATTCCGGCCACCGCGGGACAGCCGGCGGTGCGTCTCCAACTCTAACGGCTGTACGGTGCATATGTTCTTTATGCGTTCTTTATCCGGCTCGTTCGGGTCGATTCCGGGACTGCGGCGGCCGATGTGCCCGCCGTTGGCGATGGGACACGGGACAATGGAGAGCCGCAGGTGAACGGGGATGTGGTGCACTGAACGACCGGCCCGCGTTCCGCCGGAACCGCCGGACGATGTCGGCCCGGACGCGTAGCATGGCACCGGCCGAACCCGGACGACCCGGGATCAGTAACCACAGAGGGGACCTGATGCGAGCGGCGAACGCCCCCGGCGACGTCCCCGGCGACGTCCCTCCCCAGGACGGCGGCACGGACGACGGCTCAGCCCTGAAACGCGTGACCGACGACCCATCCACCGACCCATCCCTCCCCGGCGAGGACGGCGTCGAGGACGCCGCCGCCTTCCCGGCCGACCTCCTCTCCGAGCGCGACCGCCGGATCCTGTCCTTCGAGCGGCAGTGGTGGAAGCACGCCGGAGCCAAGGAGCAGGCCATCCGCGAGCACTTCGACATGTCGGCGACGCGGTACTACCAGCTCCTGAACATCCTCATCGACCGGCCCGAGGCGCTGGAGTGCGACCCGATGCTGGTCAAGCGGCTGCGCCGGCTGCGGTCGCAGCGGCAGCGGCAGCGCGCCGCGCGGCGGCTCGGCATCCGGCCCTGAGTCGACCACCATAGGTCGGCGTGAACTCTCCCCGCTCTGTGACGGCCGTCGGCGCCGACGGCCTGGACGCGATCCGTACCGACCCTTCCCGGGCCGTGCTCGGCTTCGACTTCGACGGCACCCTCGCGCCGATCGTGGACGACCCCGCCGCGGCCCGGGCCCACCCCGGGGCCGCGCCGGCGCTGGCCCGGCTCGCCCCGCGGGTGGGCGCGCTCGCGATCATCACCGGCCGGCCCGCGCGCGTGGCCGTGGAATACGGCGGCTTCGAGGGCGTCGACGGCCTGGTGGTGCTCGGCCAGTACGGGCTGGAACGCTGGGAGTCCGGCGTGCTCACCGAGCCGGACCCGCCGCCCGGGATCGCCGAGGCGCGCGCGAAGCTGCCCGGCGTGCTGGAGGCGGCGGGCGCGCCGCCCGGGACGTTCGTCGAGGACAAGGCGCACGCGCTCGTCGTGCACACGCGGCGCTGCGCCGAGCCGCAGGTCGCGCTCGACCGCCTGCGCAGCATCATCGCGGCGCTCGCCGAGCGCACCGGGCTCGCCGTCGAGCCCGGCCGGTACGTGCTGGAGCTGCGTCCACCGGGTGTGGACAAGGGCCGCGCGCTGCGCTCGCTGGCCGACGCGTTCGCGGAGAAGCGGGGCGCCCCTCCGTCCGCGGTGCTGTTCGCCGGCGACGATCTCGGCGATCTGGCGGCGTTCGACGCGGTGGACGCGCTGCGCGCCGAGGGCGTGCCGGGCGTGACGGTGTGCAGCGGTTCCAACGAGGTCACCGAGCTCGCCGAGCGCGCCGACCTGGTCGTCGACGGTCCCGCGGGGATCGTCGAGCTGCTCGGGACGCTGCTCGACCGCTGATCCCACGTCGGAGTGACAAGTGCGGTAACCAGATTTGTCGCATCTCGCGTGACTCTTGTGGCACCCGTAGACCAGACGTCCAATTGCGCCAAAATATGGTGGATTGCGGTATGTGTGGTCATCGGGCGGCCACGCGAGTGACACGGGAGGTTGGGACGGTGGACACGGATCCGGGAATCCCGCGCCGTCCGGGCGACATCCGGCACACGCCCCCGCGCGGTTTCCCCTCACCGTCGGCGACCCCTGTCCAGGGCACGCCGGTCCATCCGGCGGCCGCTCCGGCGGCCGCTCCGGCCGGGGGCGGCGGCGCGCCCGTCCCGCCCGGTGCTCCGGTGCGGCCGATCGTGCACGCCCCGCCCCCTGGGCAGCCCTACGCGGGCTCCGGGCGGGCGCCGGGCGGTCATGGGTCCGCCACCCATGGGCCGGGTGGCGGAACACCGCCGCAAGCCGCCGTGTCCGGCGCGCAGACGGGTCCGCAGCCCACGGCGCCTCGCACCCAGACCGGACCTCAAGCCGCTGTGCCTCGTGCGCAGACGGGACCGCAGGCCGCCGTGCCTCGCACGCAGACCGGCCCCCAAGCCGCGGCTCCCGGCTCGCAGACGGGGCCGCAGTCCGCGGTGCCCCGCCGCCAGACCGGCCCGCAGCCCGCGGCGCCCAGCGCGCAGACCGGTCCCCAAGCGTCCGTGCCTCGCGCGCACACAGGCCCGCAAGCCGCCGTCCCTCGCGCGCACACAGGCCCGCAAGCCGCCGTCCCTCGCGCGCAGACCGGTCCCCAAGCGTCCGTGCCTCGCGCGCAGACCGGTCCGCAGGCCGCCGTGCCCGGCTCGCAGACCGGGCCGCTGCGGCCCCTGCGGCAGCCCGTCGCGCAGGGCGACATGGCCTGGTCCGGTGTTCCGGCGGCGCAGGACGACTTCGCGGCGCGCGACGTCCCGAGGCGCGGCGAGCCGGCCGAGGACGCGTCCGGCGCCGGCCCGATGGGCACCCGGGAGACCAGCGGCGTCCAGGTGCGGCTCGGGTCGCGGGCCCTCGACCGGCAGGAGCGGAACCGCAGGCGCGGCGGACGCCGCGGCGGCCTCATCGCGGGCGGCGTGCTCGTGCTGGCCGGGCTGGTCGCGGCGGGGCTCGTGCTGATGCCGCGCTCCGGCGACGACAAGGACGGCGGTGAAGGGCCGGCGCCCGCCACGGCCGAGCAGCGGCCGACCGGCGGCCAGGCGCGGATGCCGCACACCGGGACGCCCATCGAGGTCGGCACGGCCGACGGGTCGAAGTACCGGCTCGCGGCGGTCGGCGGCGGTGTCAGCGACGACGGCGTGGTGACCACCTTCCAGTCGTCGCCGCCGTCCGGGACGTCGTTCGCCTACATCGAGTACGTGCTGACGAACCCGACCGGCCACAAGGTCCTGCTGGACTTCCCGGGCGACGTCTTCCTCAAGCGCGCCCTCGTCACGAAGGCGGCGCAGGGCCGGTGCATGCCGCAGGCCGGCGTCCCGGAGGACATGTGCACGCCGCCGACGCAGAGCCAGGTCGTGCGGCGGCTCGCGGGCGGCGACCTCGTTCCCGGGGACGGCGGCGACAAGTACATGTCGCCGGGCGCGTCCTACCTGGTCCGCGCGACGGTGGACGTGCCGGTCGCGCGGCGGCTGACGCGGTCGGACATGGGCCTGTACGTGTGGAAGCAGCTGTACATGGCCGACCAGCTCGCCAAGCAGGTGCCGTTCCCCAGCGGCGGCAAGTAGGCGGGCGCGACGAAGGAGCCGCGGATGGCAGGGCGGGCGGACACGCGTACGCCGTGACCGTCCGGGCTATCCGGACGGCCACGGCGTCGTCGGCCGATGGCCTGCCTGGGGGCGCGCGGCCGCGGGCTGCTCAGAGCACCCTCGGGCGCGGACCCGCGCGGGTGGTTACTCGGCCTCGGGGTCATCGGCGAGGATCCCGTAGATGCGGCGGCGGGCGTCGTTGATGACGTCCAGCGCGCGCGCCTTCTGGGCATCGCTGCCGACTGCCATGACCTGTTTCATGGCGCCGAGGAGCTGGCCGAACGCCTCGCGCTCGCGCACGGCGTTCGCGCCCGCGGCCTCGGTGACCTCGTCCCACGGGGCGGTGGTCTGCGCCGCCGCCTGCTCGCGGCCGGTGTCGGTGAGGGAGAACAGCCGCTTGCCGCCCTCCTCCCGGCTGGTGACCAGGCCCTCGTCCTCCAGCATCTGCAGGGTCGGGTAGACCGAGCCGGGGCTCGGCCGCCAGACGCCGCCGGTGCGCTCGTCGAGTTCCTGGATCATCTCGTAGCCGTGCATCGCCCGCTCGTCGAGCAGGGCGAGCAGCGCGGCCCGCACGTTCCCGCGGCGGGTGCGCCGGCCGCGGCCGCGTCCGTGGTGACCGGGGCCGAAGCCGGGTCCGCCCGGACCGAATCCCGGGCCGCCGGGACCCCACGGGCCGAACGGATCGCCGCGCCGCGCGCGCCCTTCGGGTCCAGGTCCGGGTCCGCCGGGGCCGCGCCTTCTCATCGTGTGTCCATGCATCGCGGTACTCCTTCGTGTCGTCCGATCACTCGGTCGTGACCGGTTGCGATGCATTAACGATATATCGGAACTGCTCGCGATGCAACACCCGATCTCGGAGGTGGCCCTCAGCGCAGGCGGGGCAGGAGGTCGGCGACCCTGTCGAGCTGCTCGTTGATCTCCTTGAGACCCGTCGTGCCGAGCCGCAGCACGAGATGCCGGGCGCCCGCTGCCATGTACTCCGCCAGCCGCGCCACGACCTCGTCGGCGCCGCCCGCGGCCACGGCCTGGATCTTCCGGACCTCGTCCAGCGGCAGCCCGTAGTTCGAGACCGCGAACCGCTCCAGCGTCCGGCGCCTCGTGGCGGGGTCGTCCTCGATCAGGACGGACGCGAAGAGAGCCGGCGTCACGGCATCGGGCGCGCGCCCATGCGCCTCTGCGGCGCGCTGGAGGTCCGCTAGAGCCGCCTTGTAGTCGGCTGGATCAGGCGGATAGGGGAGCCACCCGTCGTACATGCGCCCGGTACGGGACAGAGCCGTCGGCGTTATGCCGGCCAACCAGATCGGCGGACCGTCCTCGCGGAACGGAGCCGTCATAGTGGGCAGATCCTCGAAGTGGAGCAACTCGCCGTGGAACGCCTTGTTCTCCGGCTCGTGCCATAGCTGCCGCCATAGCGCGACGGTCTCGTCCAACCGTGCGAAGCGCTTCTCCCAGGGGACCTCGGACGCGGCGTACATCGGCTTGCCGAACCGGCCCGGGAAACCGGCACCGACCGTCAGCGTAAGGCGGCCTTGTGAAAGCAGGTCGACCGACGCGAGCGTCTGGGCCGCCTGCACGGGACGGCGGAGGACGGGCATCAGCGCCGCCGTCCCGAGCGTGACGCGCTCGGTCACGGACGCGGCGGCGGCCAGCATCGTCAGCGCCTCTATGCGCGACTCGGTGATGCCGTCGTTGACCCATAGGGAGTCGAACCCGAGGCGTTCCGCGCGCGCGGCGAAGCCGATGAGGTCGCGCGGGTCCGCCCCGTCCCACTGGGCCTTGCCTATGGGGATGAGGACGCCGATACGGATGTCGTCGTTGTTCATGGGCCGCATCCTGCGAAACCCTGCGAGCAGCGGCAATTCCCCGCAGGGAATGGCAGAGACGGCGATGTCGCGGCTACAACTGCTCCTGTGAGCTTCCCTCAGGCGCTACGCGAGCGCCGCCGCCACCGCCGTCTCAGCCAGCTCGAACTCGCCATCCGCGCCGGGACGACGCAGCGGCACGTCAGTTTCCTGGAGAGCGGCCGCTCCGAACCTGGACGGGCCATGGTCGTCCGGCTCGCGGAATCGCTCGAACTCCCGCTGCGCGAGCGCAACGACCTGCTCACGTCCGCGGGGTACGCGCCCGTCTACCCGCGGACGTCCCTCGACGACCCCGCGCTCGCCGCCGTCCGCACCGCGATCGAGCACGTCCTCACCGCGCACATGCCGTACCCGGCGCTCGTGGTCGACCGGCACGGCGACCTGGTCACGGCGAACGACGCGTTCGGCGTCCTCACCGAGGGCATGGCGCCCGAGCTGCTCGAACCACCGGTCAACGCGTACCGGATCGCCCTGCACCCGGACGGCCTCGCCCCGCGCGTCGCCAACTTCGCGGACTGGGCGCGGCACGTCCTGGACGGCCTGCGCAACTCCCTCGACCGCGACCCCGACGAGCGCCTCGCCGCCCTGCACGCCGAACTGAGCGGCTACGTCGGCCCGCGCACCGGCCCGCCCGGCGCGCTCGGCTTCGCCGTCCCGCTGCAACTGCGGACCGCGGACGGCGAGATGCGGCTCATGACGACGATGACGACGTTCGCGACCGCCACCGACGTCACCATCGCTGAGCTGCGGTTGGAGGCGTTCCTGCCGGTGGACGAGGCGACCGCCGCGCTCCTGGCGAAGCGCGCCGCCGCCCGTCCACCCGCCGCCGGTCCGGCCGCCGGGGTCAGGGGCCGGTGACCTTCAGGTTGTCGAGGATGTCCTTCGTCGCGTTGCGGTTGTCGGTCTCCTTGACCCGGATCCACAGCCCGAACTTGCCCGCCTTGTCCTTGAGGCCGACCTCGGTCACCGACGGCGTCCCGCTCTTGCAGGCGGTGAACCGCGTGATGGTCCCGGTCAGCGCCCCGTCCGGGCTGGTGTAGTTCTCGGGCGCGCCCTTGGTGCACTGCGGGTGCACGGACGCGGTCGGCGGCGGCAGCTGGCCCGCCCGCACGTCGGTGGTCAGGCCGATGAAGACGCCCGGCCCGGCGCCGTTGCCGAGGAACTGCTGCAGGTTCGGCGTCGCGCGCAGCACCGGGCGCGGCCCGGCGTCGGCCAGGTGCACGGTCGACGGCACCCACGTCTGCTCCTGCTGCCGCGGCCAGGTCTTCGGCACCGCCGTCTTGATCTTGCCGGACGCGTCCGCGACCGCGGCGAAGTCCTTCGGGACCTTCGGCGTCTTGTCCCCGTTCTTCTTCCCGCCGCCTCCGCCGCCGGAGAGCATGCCGAGGGTCAGCCCGACGACCAGCGCGAGCGCCAGCACCGCCGCGGTGATGATCAGCGGTGTGACGAACTTGCGGGGCGCGCCACCGCCGCCTCCGGTGCCGCCCGGGCCGCCCGGACGGCCCGCGCCACCGCCGGCGCCCTTGAGCTTGCCGAGCAGGCCGCCGGCCTTGCCCTGCTTCTGCCCCTGCCCGCCCGGGCCGGGAGGCGGCTGGAAGCCGGTGGGCGGCGGGCCGAACTGCCCGCCAGGACCGCCCGGCCCGCCCGGCCCCGGCGGCGGACCCATCGGCGCGCCCTGAGACGGTCCTTGGGGCGGCCCCTGCGGGGAGCCCTGCGGCGGTCCCTGCGTCGGGAAGACGGCCGTCTTGTCATCGCCGCCCTGCGGCCCCGCCGGACCCGGCGGCTGCGCCGACGGGTAGGGGGAGGGGGCCGGCCCGAACGACCTCGTCCGGTCGTCGTCGGGAGCGGTCACCGGCCCGGGACCGCCATGGGGGCCGCCGTGCCCGGCCGGCTCGTCCATGATCGTCTGGTCGCCGGCGCCCTGCACCGGTCCCGCGCCCGCCGGCAGGTGCATCTCCGACGTGCGGTCGTCGTCGTCCTGCGGCTGGTCGAGCCGCGTGCGCAGTTCCTGCGGCGCGTTCTGCTGCGGCGACGGCTCCTGGCCCGCGGCCACGGTCTGGCCGGGCCCGGGCTGCTGGACCGGCTCCGGCGTGCGCGCCTGCCGCGCCCCGTCGTGGTAGAAGTCCTGGATCGTCGCGTCCGGCTCGATGCGCGGCGCGGGCGGCGCGTACGACGCCGCCGGACCGCCCGCCGCCGGACCGCCCGCGGCGGACGAAGCGGGCGCGCTGGTGCTCGGCGCGGTCGTCGGCCGCAGCGTCGACAGCGCCTCGGCGAACGCCTCCGCCGTCGGCCACCGCTTCTCCCGCTCCACCTCCAAGGCCCGCAGCACGACCTGGTCGAACGCCGCCGACAGCCCCTCGCGCAGCTCGCTCGGCGGCGACTTCACCGGCGCCGGGCCCGGGGCCCGCCCGGTCAGCATGTGGTAGGTCAGCGCGCCGAGCCCGTACACGTCGGCCCGCACGTCCAGGCCGCCGCCGAACCGCGCCTGCTCCGGCGACATGTACCCGGGGGTGCCGACCGGCAGCGTGAACGCGCCCGACGCGTGCGCCAGCGCCTTCGCCAGCCCGAGGTCGGCGATCAGCAGCTTCTCGCCGCCGTCCGGCGTCGACTGGAAGAGCACGTTCGACGGCTTGAGGTCGCGGTGGATCACGCCCAGCGTGTTGATCACCTCGACGCCGTAGGCGATCTCCTCGGCCATCGCGACCGCGTCGCTGACCGGAAGTGGCCGTTCGCGCATCCGGTCGGCGAGCGTTCCGCGGTCGGCGTACGACATCACGAAGTACGGCCGCCCGTCCGGCAGCTCTCCGATGTCGTGCACCCGCACGAGCCGCTCGGAGTCGGCGCGGCGCAGGATGCGCGCCTCCTCGAGGAAGCGATTGCGCACGTCGAGGTCGTCCAGGAGGCTCCCGGACAGGACTTTTATGGCGACCTGTGAAGCCAGCGCGTCGTCATGCCCCAGCCACACAGAGGCGAACGCCCCGGATCCCAGGACGCGATCGATTCGGTAACGGCCGACAGTAGGTGGGAAGGACACTCCCGTATCATGCCCAACAAACGGGGTGAGTGTGCGAACGAGCATTGAGGCACGGCATGGCATTCGATGAGCGGACCGAAGAGCTGGCAGTGAAGGCCGCCCAGGGTGACCAGGCTGCCCTCAACGAGCTGCTGCGCAAGATAGAACCGGACGTGCTGCGGCACGCCGCCCGGTTCCTGCCCTGCCGGCAGGACGCCGAGGAGGCGTGCCAGGACGCGTTGCTGCAGGTCGCGCGGAACATCCACCGGTTCGAGGGGCGGTCCAGGTTCAGCACCTGGCTGCACGTCGTGGTCGCGAACTCGGCCCGCTCCACCTACCGCTCGCTGAAGCGCCGGTCGGTCGAGCAGGCCGGCGAGCTGCCGCAGCAGCGCCCCGACCCGCGCCGCACCAGCGTCATCGCCGGCTCCCGCGTCGACATCCTCGACGCCATGGAGGACCTGGAGGCCCGCAAGCCGGACCTCATCCAGGCGCTCGTGCTCCGCGACGTGTCGCAGCTGGAGTACGCGGAGATCGCCGAGCAGCTGAAGCTGCCGCTCGGCACGGTGAAGTCGCGCATCCACGAGGCCCGCAAGCAGGTGCGGCAGACGCTCGGCGAGTCCTACACCTGACCGTCCGGTCGCTTCCGCTTCCGCAGGTCGGGGCCGTCAAGCATCGGTAATCGGGCGGCAACCGTGCGTTCAGTCGCCGGGTCCCGCGGGCCATGCTCCGCCACCATGCGGTGCATGTCATCCGGCCTCGAGACCCCGTCCGAACGCCCGATCTTCGTGATCGGCTGCCCGCGTTCCGGGACGACGCTGCTGCGGCTCATGCTGCACTCGCATCCCCGCATCGCGCTCCCGATCGAGACGCGGTTCGTGCTCCCCGCCTATGCGGCGCGGGCACAGTTCGGTGACCTGGCGGACAGCAGGAACAGGCGCGCGCTCGCCGACTGGCTGACCACCCGGCCGGCCACCCGGTTCCGCGATCTCGGCCTGGACCCCCGCGCGATCACCGAGGAGATCGTCGCGGGGCCGCCGACCCTCGGGTCCGCCCTCGCCGTCGTCTTCCGCGCCTACGCGCGGCTGCACGGCAAGGTCCGCTGGGGCGACAAGCGCCCGAGCTACATCCGGCACGCCGGCGCGCTGCTGCGGATGTTCCCGGACGCCCAGTTCGTCCACCTGGTCCGCGACGGCCGGGACTGCGTCGCGTCCCTCAAGGAGATGCCCTGGTACGACCAGGACCTCAACCACGCCGTCTCCGTCTGGCGGGAGGCGATCGACACCGGCCGGCGGCTCGCCGCCCGCCTCGGCCCGGACGCCTTCTACGAGCTGCAGTACGAGCGGCTCGTCGCCGACCCCGCCGACGAACTGCCCCGGCTGTGCGAGTTCCTCGGCGAGGACTACCACCCGGCGATGACGGCCCCGCAGTCCCTCGCGCAGCGCATCGTCCCGCCGCAGAAGACGTGGCACGACCTCACCCGCGACGCGGTCACCTGCACCCGCGTCGGGTCGTGGGCGCAGCGGCTGGACGCCTGGGAGATCAGCCTCGCCGAGGCCGCGTTCGGCGAGCGGCTCGCCGAGTACGGCTACGAGCCCAGCGGCCTGCCCAAGCCGCCCGCCGCCCGGCTCGCCCGCTTCGCCCGCACGGCCGCCCACCGCCGCATGGCGCACAGCAAGGCCGAACTCCGCGAACGCTGGCAGCGCCGCCACGAACCGAGCCCCGTCGACTGCCGCCTGGCTCCCGTCGAGGTCCCCGTGGAGACACCACAGGAGAAGCTCCCGAGCTAGCGTCCTCGAAGGGCAGCCCTCAAGTTCTCCGCCGGGCGCGGACGCGTGTTCCGCCGCGAACGCCGGTCGGCCGAAGACCGCGAACGGTCAGCCGAAGGCCGCGACGGTCGGTCGAGGGCCGCGAACGGTCGGCCGAAGGCCGCGACGGTCGGTCGAGGGCCGCGAACGGGTCAGTCGAGGGCAGCGAGCTGGTCGGCGAACCAGCGCTGGGGAGGGAGCGCGGTCGCCGCGGACACGAGCCGGGCGCAGCGCTCGGCCCGCTGGTCGCGGGGCATCAGCAGGCCCTGGTGCAGAGCCTCCGCGGTCTGGGACACGTCGAACGGGTTCACCACGAGCGCGTCCTCCGACAGCTCCGCCGCGGCGCCCGCCTCGCGCGACAGCACCAGCGCGCAGCCCCGCTCGGACAGCACGGGCCCCTCCTTCGCGACGAGGTTCATCCCGTCCCGGATCGGGTTCACCAGCAGCACGTCCGCGAGCCCGTACGCGGCGAGCGACCTCGGGTAGTCGTCGTTGACCTGAAGGATCAGCGGCTCCCACGTCGCGGTGCCGAACTCCTCGGTGATCTGCTTCGCCATCCGCTGCACGGCCGCCGTGTACTCCCGGTACTCGGCCAGGTCATAGCGCGACGGGTACGCGAACGCGAGGTGCACCACGCGCCCGCGCCACTCCGGATGGTTGGTGAGCATCTCCCGGTACGCGGCCAGCCCCCGCACGATGTTCTTCGACAACTCGGTCCGGTCGATCCGGACGATGAGCTGCCGGTCGCCCACCTGCTCGCGCAGCGCGCGCGCCCGCTCCGCCACATCCTGCTGGGCCGCCCGCTCCCGCAGCGCCGCTCCGTCCACGCCGAGACCGTGGACGCCCACGCGCGTCGTGTGCCCCGCGCACGTGACGGTGCGGGCGGCGCGGTCGACGCGCGCGCCGAGCACCACCTCGCAGCAGTCGAGGAACGCCGAGGCCCAGCGCTCGGTGAGGAACCCGGCGTGGTCCGCGCCGAGGATGCCCTGGAGGACCTGCGCGCCGATGTCGTCCGGGAGCAGCCGGAAGTACTCCGGCGGAGCCCACGGCGTGTGCGAGAAATGCACGATCCTCAGGTCGGGACGCCGGTCCCGCAGCATCCGCGGCGCCAGCGACAGGTGGTAGTCCTGGATCGCCGCCTTCGCGCCCGGCGTCGCGTCCCGCGCCAGCGCGTCGGCGAACGCCGCGTTGTACGCCTCGTAGGACTGCCAGTCGCGCCGCGCGCGCGCATCGAAGTGCGGGCTGCGCGGGGTGTCGTACAGCAGGTGGTGGACGAACCACAGCGTCGAGTTCGCGACCGCGTTGTACGCCCGGTGGAACGTCGCCGCCGGAATGTCGAGCATCCGGACGGCCGCGCCGCCCGTGTCGTGCCCCGCGAGGTCGATCCGCCCGTCCGGAGCGCGCCGCGCCGCCGTCCGGTCCGCCTCGCCGAGGCTCGCGCACACCCACAGCACGTCCTGCCCGGACGCGACGCCGGCGAGGCCGGACACGAGCCCGCCGCCTCCCCGCCGCATCTCCAGCGCGCCGTCGTCGGACAGCGAGAACGACACGGGCCCGCGGTTCGACGCCACCACCACTTGGCTCATACGGGAAGGGTCTCAGTTGTGACGGGGGTGCTTCAAAGTGGCCCGGGGGGAACACTTCGGGGCCGTTCGCCAGGCAGGCATCTGTACCGAAAGCACTGCGGTTAGGGGGATTTGCCCCGGGTACCCGGACGGAATGAGTCGGGCCGAGACGACCAAGACCGTCCTCGTCGCAGGGGCGGCGAACCTCATCCTCGCCATCGCCAAACTGATCGCCGGGATGCTCGCCGGATCGAGCGCGATGCTCGCCGAAGGCGCGCACTCCGTCGCCGACACCCTCAACCAGGGGTTCCTGTTCACCTCGCTGCGGCGCAGCGCCCGCCCGCCCGACCGCCGCCACCCGTTCGGCTACGGCAACGAGCGCTACTTCTGGTCGCTGCTCGCCGCGTTCGGCATCTTCGTCGCCGGCGGCGGCTTCTCCATCTTCGAGGGCGTCCTCACCATGACCGGCCACGGCGGCTCCGAGGGCGAAGTGTGGGTCGCCTACGGCGTCCTCGCCCTCGGCGCGGTGCTGGAGGGGACGTCCTGGGTCCGCGCGTTCACGCAGGCGCGCCGCGAGACCCGCGAGAACGGCCGCGACATCGTCGACCACGTCCGCCGGTCGCCCGACGTCACCTTCAAGGCCGCGCTGTTCGAGGACACCGCCGCCATGATCGGCCTCGCGTTCGCTGCCGCCGGGCTCGTCCTGCGGCAGCTCACCGGCTCGGAGTTCTGGGACGGCCTCGCGTCCGTCCTGATCGGCCTGCTGCTCGTCGTCGTCGCGTTCGTGCTCGGCCGCGACAGCATGGGCCTGATCATCGGCCAGGCCGCCGACCCCGCCGCGCAGCGCGAGATCCGCGCCGAGATCGCCGCGGCGCCCGGCGTCACCGGCGTCGACGAGCTGCTCACCATGCACTTCGGCCCGGACGAGCTGCTCGTCGCCGCCCGGGTCAACTTCTCCGACGCCATCAGCGCCGACCAGGCCGAGGACGTCGCCGGCGAGATCGACCGCCGGCTGAAGGAGCGCGTCCCGATCGTCCGGCACGTCTTCCTCGACCCGACCCAGCGCGCGCCCGCCCGGCCCGCCGCCGACGAGCCCGCGTGATCAAGACCACCCCCGGGGTAACGTCTCACTGGGCGGACCCACCTGTCCGCCCTCCGGTCACGTCATGTAAAGTTCGCATACGAGCTCAAAGCGCTCGTTCTCTACTAGCGCTCGACCTCGATAACTGAATACCGCTCATCCAGAGGGGTGCAGGAAGCGCAGTGGCCGACGGGCCGGTCTTCCAGCTCAGCCCCCTGACAACTGAATACCGCTCATCCAGAGGGGTGGAGGGACCGGCCCTGTGAAGCCCCGGCAACCACCCGGCTGAGGCGCACTCGCGATCCTGCGAGGCCGGCCGGGAGATGGTGCCAACTCCGGCCTGCGACCAAGGTGGCGCAGGGAAGATGGGGAGAAAGGCCTCGCCCTCATGGCACTCACGCCTGCCACTGACCTCGGACCCGCTACCGCTCTCGTCTGCCGCGAATGCGGCTCGAAGCGCGATCTCGGCCCCTTCTACGCGTGCGAGGAGTGTTTCGGCCCGCTGGAGATCGCCTACGACTTCGGCGGGATCACCCGGGCCGACATCGAGTCCGGTCCGCGCAACATCTGGCGCTACCGCGGGCTGCTGCCCGTCCCGTCGACCGTCGCCGACACCCCGAACACCGAGCCCGGCCTGACCCGGCTCGTCCGCGCCGACAACCTCGCCGAGAGCATCGGCCTGCAGCGCCTGTGGGTGAAGGACGACAGCGGCAACCCGACCCACTCCTTCAAGGACCGCGTCGTCGCGGTGGCGCTCGCCGCCGCCCGCGAGCTCGGCTTCAAGGTGCTGGCGTGCCCGTCCACCGGCAACCTCGCCAACGCGGTCGCCGCCGCCGCGGCCCGCGCCGGGATCCGCAGCGCCGTGTTCGTCCCGTCGAACCTCGAGTCCCAGAAGATCATCACGACGGCCGTGTACGGCGGGACGTTCGTCACCGTCGACGGCAACTACGACGACGTGAACCGGCTCGCGTCCGAGATCGCCGGCGAGCAGGACGACTGGGCGTTCGTCAACGTCAACGTCCGCCCGTACTACGCCGAGGGCTCCAAGACGCTCGGCTACGAGATCGCCGAGCAGCTCGGCTGGCGGCTGCCCGACCAGATCGTGGTGCCGGTCGCGTCCGGCTCCCAGCTCACCAAGATCGACAAGGCGTTCCAGGAGCTGATCAAGCTGGGCCTGGTCGAGGACAAGCCGTACCGCGTGTTCGGCGCCCAGGCCGCCGGCTGCGACCCGGTGTCCGCCGCGTTCAAGGCGGGCCACGACGTCGTCCGTCCGGTCAAGCCCGACACCATCGCCAAGTCGCTGGCCATCGGCAACCCCGCCGACGGCCCCTACGTGCTGGACGTGGCGCGCCGCACCGGTGGCGCCGTCGAGGACGTCACCGACGAGCAGGTCGTCGAGGGCATCCGGCTGCTCGCCCGCACCGAGGGCATCTTCGGCGAGACCGCCGGCGGCGTCACCGTCGGCTGCCTGCGCAAGCTCGTCGACGCCGGCACCCTCGACCCGGCCGCCGAGACCGTGATCATCAACTCCGGGGACGGGCTGAAGACGCTGGACGCCGTCGCGCCCGTCGCCAAGCCCAGCGCCAACATCGCCCCGACGCTGGAGGCGTTCCGCGCCGCCGGCCTCGCCTGAGAACGAGAAGGAGCCAGCACATGAGCAGCGTGTCCGTCCGCATCCCGACGATCCTGCGGACCTACACCGGCGGCGAGGCGGAAGTGAAGGCGGAGGGCGCGACCCTGCGCGCCGTGGTCGCCGACCTGGAGGCCAGCTACACCGGCATCGCGGCCCGCATCCTGGACGACGCCGGCAAGATCCGCCGGTTCGTCAACGTCTACGTCGGCGACGAGGACGTCCGGTTCGCCGACGGCCTCGACACCGCGACCCCCGCGGGCAGCCAGATCTCGATCATCCCCGCGGTCGCGGGCGGCTGACCGCCACCGGCCATCCGGCCGCCGTCCCCGAGCACCGTCGCGGCCGCCGGGTGGGGTCGACTCCGATCATGCCGGGTCGACCCCGCCCGCGGCGCGGCGCCGCGGAGGCCGCGACGTCTTCGTCCACGATTCGGCGATCCGGATGGACGGCCTCGCCGGCAGGGCATTGCGTGCTCAGGAGTTGAGCCCCTTCGTGACAAGCAGACGCAGACGGAAGAAGCGGTGGCCCCGCAGGATCGTTGAAGCTTTCGCCGACTTCATCGCCGAGCTGCTGAGTTGGCCCTGATCAGCTCGCTACGCCGCCGGCGGAGGCTGGCACTCCATCGCCATGTCGCAGAGCACGTATGCTCACTGCATCGACGGCGATGAGGACACCATGAACCGGCGCATCGACGCAGCGCCGGTGGCTCCTCCTACTCCGGTCGCGGAACGCGCGGAACGGATCGCCACCCCCACCTCCCGCCCTCGGGCACGTGTTCCGCGACTGTTCGGTGAATACCGGCGCACGACCGCATGTACCGGGGCACGTCGGCACATGTCCGACGGTGAGTCACGCCCCTCCGATGCAGGTCAGGGCAAGTTCGGCGAGGTCGGTGAAGACGAGTGCGGCGAGGCTGTGCGGCGCTTGCACTCGGCAGGGTAGAGTGCTAAAAAACGGTTGGCACTCTACTGTGGAGAGTGACAGCTTCACAGTCTGGGTCGGGGCGACGAGGCCCCAGTCCGGTGGCGGAATGGCAGCCGCCGGGCACGGGGCCGTCCGTCGCGGGCGTCGGCTCGATCCTTTAAGCCACCTTGTTCCGGGAGGACTAGGAGCCTATGGCTGCAAAGATGATCGCGTTCGACGAGGAGGCCCGGCGCGGCCTCGAGCGCGGCATGAACCAGCTCGCCGACGCCGTGAAGGTGACCCTCGGTCCCAAGGGCCGCAACGTCGTGCTGGAGAAGAAGTGGGGCGCCCCCACGATCACCAACGACGGTGTGTCGATCGCCAAGGAGATCGAGCTCGAGGACGCCTGGGAGAAGATCGGCGCCGAGCTCGTCAAGGAAGTGGCGAAGAAGACCGACGACGTAGCCGGTGACGGCACGACGACGGCGACCGTGCTGGCCCAGGCGCTGGTCCGCGAGGGCCTGCGCAACGTGGCCGCCGGCGCCAACCCGATGTCGCTGAAGCGCGGCATCGAGGCCGCGGTCGAGCGGGTCAGCGAGGAGCTGTCCAAGCTGGCCAAGGACGTGGAGACCAAGGAGCAGATCGCCTCCACGGCGTCCATCTCCGCGGGCGACCCGCAGATCGGCGAGATGATCGCCGAGGCGATGGACAAGGTCGGCAAGGAAGGCGTCATCACGGTCGAGGAGAGCCAGACCTTCGGTCTGGAGCTCGAGCTGACCGAGGGCATGCGCTTCGACAAGGGCTACATCTCGCACTACTTCGTGACCGACCCCGAGCGGATGGAGGCGGTCCTCGAGGACCCGTACATCCTGATCGTTCAGGGCAAGGCGTCGGCCAACAAGGACCTGCTGCCCGTCCTCGAGGGCGTCATGCAGTCCGGCAAGCCGCTGCTGATCATCGCGGAGGACGTCGAGGGCGAGGCCCTGGCGACCCTGGTCGTCAACAAGATCCGCGGCATCTTCAAGTCCGTGGCCGTGAAGGCCCCGGGCTTCGGCGACCGCCGCAAGGCCATGCTCGGCGACATCGCCACGCTGACCGGCGGCCAGGTCATCAGCGAGGACGTGGGTCTCAAGCTGGAGAACACCACGACCGACATGCTGGGCCGCGCCCGCAAGGTCGTCATCACCAAGGACGAGACCACCATCGTGGACGGCGCCGGTGACGCCAACGAGATCGCGGGCCGGGTCAACCAGATCCGCACCGAGATCGACAACACCGACTCCGACTACGACCGCGAGAAGCTCCAGGAGCGCCTGGCCAAGCTCGCGGGCGGTGTCGCGGTCATCAAGGCCGGCGCCGCGACGGAGGTCGAGCTCAAGGAGCGCAAGCACCGCATCGAGGACGCCGTCCGCAACGCGAAGGCCGCGGTCGAGGAGGGCATCGTCCCCGGCGGTGGCGTCGCGCTGCTGCAGGCCGGCACCAAGGCGTTCGACAAGCTGGAGCTCGCGGGCGACGAGGCCACCGGTGCCAACATCGTCAAGCGCGCTCTGGAGGAGCCGCTGAAGCAGATCGCCGTGAACGCCGGCCTCGAGGGCGGCGTCGTGGTGGAGAAGGTCCGCAACCTGACCCCGGGTGAGGGCCTGAACGCCGCGTCGGGCGAGTACGTCAACATGTTCGACTCCGGGATCCTCGACCCGGCCAAGGTGACCCGGTCCGCGCTGCAGAACGCCTCGTCGATCGCCGCGCTGTTCCTGACCACCGAGGCCGTCATCGCCGAGAAGCCCGAGAAGAACCCGGCCCCGGCGGGCGGCATGCCCGACGCCGGCGGCATGGACTTCTGATCGAGCCCATGACCCGGACGATCGGGACCGGCTGACCGTACCGGCGGCCTCACGATCGTGTGGTGACCCAAGGGGCGGTTCCTTCTGGAACCGCCCCTTTCGGCGTCTCCGAAGGCGGCCTCATGGACTTCGAAGGCGGTCTCAAGGACGCGGCCGGTTCGGGAACGCGGGGGCCGCCGCCGGCCGTTCCAACAGCGGGCGCGGTCTCCCGGCCGACAGGAGATGCTTTCCGCGCGGAACCGACCGGAGCGCGGGTGTGCAGGTGAGCGGCGTCGTCCCCGGCGCCCGCCCGTGCGGACCGTCCCGGACGGCTTCCCCTGAGGGGCCGGTGTTGGCAGTATCGCCGCTTGGACGGCGCGTCCCGCATGCGCCGCCCGACGGACTCGGCGGACGGCCCGCGCGCGCGGGCGATGAGGCAGGAGAACGCGTGAGCGAAGTGTTCAGCTCCCCGGTGCTCAAGGTGGAACAGCCGCGCAGGGGCCCGTTCGCCAAATCGCGATACCGGGTCCTCGACGGCGACGGCACCGTCCTGGCCGTCGCCGGCGAGACGGGCGAGAAGGGGCGCGCGGAGACGCTGCGGACGCTCTTCCCCGGCAAGTCAGACCTCGACGCCCACGTGGTGCTGCTGACCACCCCGAGCGGCGAGCCGCTCTTCGTGGTGGACAAGCGGCGGGGGCGCGAGCTGACGGAGGTCCACGGCTCCGAGGGTGAACTCGTCGGCTCGTTCATCACCGAGCGCGTCGGCCGCCGGTACGTCCTGCGGGACGCGGAGGGCGGCAGGCTCGGCACGATCTCGGTGGACCTGCCGCGCAACAACTTCGAGGTGATGGACACCGACGGCGGCAAGGTGGCGCACGTCCGCAAGAAGTGGGCGGGCCTCGCCACCCACCTGCTGACCACGGCGGACAAGTACGACGTCGAGATCTTCGACCCGGTCCGGGAGCCGCTGCGCACGATGGCGGTGATGACGGCGATCGTCATGGACCTGAACCTGCACGAGTCCAAGGACATCACCTGACCTGACCGGCGTCCGCACGCAGCTCCCGCTCGCACGGATGTGCGTGCGGATGTGCACGCGGACGCGTCGCGGCCTGCTCAGGTGACCGCCGCCGGCGGACGGAGCCGCCCAGGCCGACGGCACACCGTGGCCCGGCCGGGCCTTCTCGCGGGGCGTCGGCAAAGAATTTTTCTGCCGGACGGAACGACTGGAATGCCCCTTTCGGTGTGGGCGTTCCATGACAAACCTCAAGGTCAGAGGGGTGCGGTCGGGGGTGCCCGCGCCTGAGACGCCCGAACCGTCCCCACCGGTTGCCGCGAGCCGGTTTGACGCCGACGGTCGGTGGGCATACTGTTCACTTCGCCCCACAGGGGAGCGGGACGCCGGAAGGCGGCCGGCCCGATGGGGAAACCACCACTCAGCAGCCGACGCGGCTTCGCCGTGTCAGCCGTGCGGTGATGGCATCGGTAAGGGCCGATTTTGCAAATCGCGCCGGATCTGATGAAATGGCAACACCGCCCGGAAGGGACGCGCATGCGGACCGGAAAGGCAATCGGAAAAGCCCGGAAATTGACACTCCGAGCGGATCTGATAAAGTAAGAGCAGTCGCCCCGGGGCGGGAAACGCGAAAGCGGATCTCACACGGTGGGTGTCCGTTTCTTGAGAACTCAACAGCGTGTTAAAAGCCAGTGCCTTTATCGACCTGGCCGGTTCGGCCGGGTCGCCCCGTGCCATCCCTCTTTGGGGGTGGTGGGGATTTCTTTGAGGCAATACGATCCTTTCGGGGATTGTTTGCTGGGATTTTCTTCTGAGGTTTGGCTGCTTCGGGGTTCGCCCCCTGGGGTGGTCGTTGGGACCTTGATGGAGAGTTTGATCCTG
>NZ_JBEYYT010000026.1:0-48796 GCF_040645715.1 Spirillospora sp. NPDC046719
GGGCGCCACCGCAGACCGGTGGCGCCCCGCGAGGCGGCCGGGAGCGGTCGGGCCCGCTCCCGGCGCAGGTCAGATCGCCGCGGACCCCATCTCGCCCGCGGTCACGTTCTTGACCGACAGCTCGCCCGCCGCCGAGGTCCCGGCGCCGAGCGTCCTCCCGCCGGTCTTGCGGTCGCGGCGGCCGCGGCCCTCCAGCCACGTCGCGAACCGGCTCACCGCCATGTTGATCGCGATGTAGACGACCGCGATGACGATCCCGGCCTGGATCTTGTTGTTGTGGTAGTTCGCCGGGATCAGGTTGAAGCCCGCGTTGAGCAGCTCGCTGTAGGCGATGATGAACCCGAGCGCGGTGTCCTTGAGCAGGACGACGATCTGGCTCACGATCGCCGGCATCATCACCCGGATGGCCTGCGGCAGCAGCACCAGCCGCATGACGCCGTTCTTGCGCAGGCCGATGGAGTAGGCGGCCTCCGCCTGCCCCTTCGGGATGGACAGCACGCCCGCCCGCACGACCTCCGCGAGCACCGAGCCGTTGTACAGCACGAGGCCGAACACGACCGCGGCGAAGGCCGGCACGACGATGACACCGGCGTTGATCTTCACGCCGAAGAGCGAGAAGAAGTCGTCCACCAGGAGCCGCTGGAGCGTGCCGAACTGCGAGTCGGCGATCGACGGGCTGATCTTGTTCGGCACGAAGAACGCCAGGAAGATCAGGATCAGCAGCGGGATCGCGCGGAAGAACTCGACCACCGCGCCCGCCGGGATCCGGATCCACCAGTGGTCCGACAGCCGGCCGAGGCCGAACACGATCCCGAACAGCATCGCCAGCACGGCGGCGACCGCGGCGGCCTTCAGCGTGTTGCCGAGGCCCGGCAGGATCAGCTCTTTCCACACCGTCCACTTCAGGAACGGGCTCCACAGCTCGCCCGCGAACTGGCCCTTCTCCTTGAAGCGCCAGATGAGGGCGGCGAAGATCGCCAGCAGGACGACCGCCGAGACGACGGTCATCACCCGGTTGCGCGCCTGCGCCCGCGGGCCGGGGGCGTCGAAGAGGACCGTCGCTTCCTTGCTCATCGCGCCACCGCCATCCGCTTGGCCAGCCAGCCGAAGAAGAACCCGGTCGGCAGGATAAGGATCATGAAGCCGACGGCCACCCCGATGAACAGCGGGATCGCGCCGCCGGTGAAGGTCGGCGCGTCCAGCAGCGTCTTGCTGACCAGCGCCGCCTCGGCGTAGCTGGCCGCGGCCGCCACCGTCGTGTTCTTGATCATCGCGATGAGGATGCTGCCCATCGGCGCGATCACCGAGCGGAACGCCTGCGGGAGGATGATCATCCGCAGCGACTGGGTGAAGGTCAGCCCGATCGACCGCGCCGCCTCGGCCTGGCCGAGCGGCACCGTGTTGATGCCCGAGCGCAGCGTCTCGCAGACGAACGCGCCGGTGTAGCCCGACAGGCCCAGGACCGCCCACCAGTAGTACGTCGTCGAGGAGTTCGACGAGAACGTCAGGTGCAGCGTGTCGTTGAGCCCCTGGGCGCACAGCAGCAGCACCAGGGTCAGGGGGGTGTTGCGGACGATGTTGACGTAGCCCGCGCCGAAGGACCGCAGCACCGGCACCGGGGAGACCCGGAAGCTCGCGAGGAGCGTGCCGATGATGAGGGACAGGACCGCCGACGCCGCGGCCAGGCGGATCGTCGCCCAGAACCCCTGGAGGATCTCGTCGAAGTGGTCGAAGAAGGCGCTGAAGTCAAACATTGCTTAGCTGTTCCATAGCGTTCCAGCCGGTCGAGTCCACGCCGGTGCCTCCCCGGGAGCGCGTCTCCGGGGAGGCACCGGCCGAGGGGGAGCCTCAGCCTGGGATCAGGCGCAGCCTTCCATCTGCGGGACGGTCGTGTTGAGCTTCAGGCCCGTGCCCGTGAAGTTCTTCTCCAGGTACGTCTTCGCGCTGCCGTCGGTGTACATCTTCTGGATGGCGGCGTTGACGGCCTCGCAGGTCTCCTTGTCGCCCTTCTTGATGCCGACGCCGTACTTCTCGTCGGTGAAGGGGTCGTTGATGACCTTGAACTGGCCGGGCTGCTGCGCGGCGAAGCCGGCGAGGATCAGGTCGTCGGTGCTGACCGCGTCCAGGGCGCCGGCCTTCAGCTTGCTCACGCAGTCGGAGTAGCTGTTGGCGTCGACCAGCGTGACGCCCTTGATGTTGAGCTTGCCGTCCGGCGGCGGCTCGGTGACGCGGCGGAACGAGTTCGACCCGGCGGCGCGGCACAGCTTCTTGCCCTTGAGGTCCTGGGCCTTCTTGATGCTGGTGTTGCTCGCCTTGACCATCGTGTCCTGGTGCGCGACGTAGTACGGACCGCCGAAGGTGATCTGCTGCTTGCGCGCGTCGGTGATGGAGTAGGTCGCCACCACCAGGTCGACCTGGCCGCCGCCGAGGAACGACTCGCGGTTCGCGGAGGTCGTCTCCTTGAAGGTGATGCCGCTCTCGGGGACGCCGAGCTGCTTGGCGATGTACCGGGCGACGTCGACGTCGAAGCCGGCGAACGTGCCGTCCGGCTTCTTCAGCCCGAGCGAGGGCTGGTCGAACTTGATGCCGATCGTCAGCTTCTTGTCCTCTTTGGCCTTCTGGACGACCGTCTTGGCCTCGGTCTTCTCCTTGTCACTGCCGCAGGCCGACACGGCCAGCGACAGGGCAAGGCCCGCGCCGATCAGAGCGCCGAAACGCTTGAATCGCATTGCTCGTCACACCTCTGCTTCTCTGCCGGAGCCCCGCGGCTCAGTGCGTGAGGATCTTGGAAAGGAAGTCCTTCGCGCGGTCGGTGCGCGCGTTGGTGAAGAACTCGTCGGGGGTGTTCTCCTCCACGATCTGCCCGTCCGCCATGAACACGACCTTCTGCGCGGCCCGGCGGGCGAAGCCCATCTCGTGGGTCACCACGATCATCGTCATGCCCTCCCGGGCCAGGCCGGTCATGACGTCGAGCACCTCGTTGACCATCTCGGGGTCGAGCGCCGAGGTCGGCTCGTCGAAGAGCATCACCTTGGGCCGCATCGCGAGGGAGCGGGCGATCGCGGCGCGCTGCTGCTGCCCGCCCGAGAGCTGGGCGGGGTACTTGGCCGCCTGGTTCGCGATGCCGACGCGCTCCAGGAGTTCCATCGCGTGCTTCTCGGACTCCTGCTTGCCCTGCTTGCGGACCTTCACCGGGCCGAGCGTGACGTTCTCGAGGATCGTCTTGTGGGCGAACAGGTTGAACGACTGGAACACCATGCCCACGTCGGCGCGGAGCCGCGCCAGCTCCTTGCCCTCCTTGGGCAGCTCCTTGCCGTCGACGAGGATCCGGCCGCCGTCGATGGGCTCCAGCCGGTTGATCGACCGGCAGAGGGTCGACTTGCCGCCGCCCGAGGGGCCGATGACGACGACGACCTCGCCGCGGTCCACGGTGAGGTTGATGTCCTTGAGCACGTGCAGCTCGCCGAAGTGCTTGTGGACGTGCTCGACCACGACGAGCGGTCCCGTGCCGGTTGCGGCGGCCTGCGTGATGGCGTCCTCCGGCCCTTGCCCCTTGGTCAGGTCGGGCCCGCCTTCGCTGTCCGTCATGCGGTCGGACTCTACGTCATCCCATTGCGTGCGTTGGTTCCGTAGCGGTACCGATCCGATCACGACTGCGCAGTTCGGCGGGTAGATGACGCGTCGCAGAGTGATCATCCGTGCCCGGCGCGCACCCTCCGGCGCGTACGCTTGGGGACTGTCATGAGTGCGCCTATGGAGACGAGCCCCCGCACGTACGAGATCCGTACCTACGGGTGCCAGATGAACGTCCACGACTCCGAGCGGCTGTCCGGGCTGCTGGAGGCGGCCGGCTACGTGCGCGCGGGCGAGGCGGAGCCCGACGTGGTGGTGTTCAACACCTGCGCGGTGCGGGAGAACGCCGACAACCGGCTCTACGGGAACCTGGGCCATCTCCGGCCCGTCAAGGACGGTCACCCGGGCATGCAGATCGCCGTGGGCGGCTGCCTGGCGCAGAAGGACCGCGACACGATCGTCAAGCGCGCCCCCTGGGTGGACGTGGTGTTCGGGACCCACAACATCGGGTCGCTGCCCGCGCTGCTGGAGCGGTCGCGCGTGCAGAGCGAGGCGCAGGTCGAGATCGAAGAGTCGCTGGTGACCTTCCCGTCGACGCTGCCGACGCGCCGCGAGTCCCCCTACGCCGCGTGGGTGTCGATCTCGGTCGGCTGCAACAACACCTGCACGTTCTGCATCGTCCCGTCGCTGCGCGGCAAGGAGAGGGACCGCCGGCCCGGCGAGATCCTCGCCGAGGTCGAGGCGCTGGTGGGCGAGGGCGTCCTGGAGATCACGCTGCTGGGGCAGAACGTCAACGCCTACGGCTCGGGCTTCGGGGCCCTGGCGGCGGCGCCGGACGAGGTGCGCGCCATGACGGAGGGCGGCCAGTCCGCCTTCGCGGGCCTGCTGCGCGCGTGCGGGAACGTGGATGGCCTGGAGCGGGTCCGGTTCACCTCGCCGCACCCCAAGGACTTCACCGACGACGTGATCGCGGCGATGGCCGAGACCCCCAACGTCATGCCGTCGCTGCACATGCCGCTGCAGTCCGGATCGGACGCGGTGCTGCGGGCGATGCGCCGGTCCTACCGGCAGGAGCGCTACCTCGGCATCATCGAGAAGGTGCGCGCAGCCATCCCGGACGCCGCGATCACGACGGACATCATCGTGGGCTTCCCGGGCGAGACCGAGGCGGACTTCGAGCAGACCCTGCACGTGGTGCGCGAGGCGCGGTTCTCCTCGGCGTTCACGTTCCAGTACTCCAAGCGGCCGGGGACGCCGGCGGCCACCATGGACGGGCAGCTGCCCAAGGAGGTCGTCCAGGAGCGGTACGAGCGGCTGGTCGCCCTCCAGGAGGAGATCTCCTGGGCGGAGAACAAGAAGCAGCTCGGCCGCACTCTCGAGGTCCTCGTGGCCGAGGGGGAGGGCCGCAAGGACGAGGAGACCCGCCGCCTGTCGGGCCGCGCGCCCGACAACCGCCTGGTCCATTTCCGGGCGCCGGACGAGCCCGTCCGTCCCGGCGACATGGTCACCGTGGAGGTGACCTACGCGGCGCCCCACCATCTGGTGGCCGACAAGCCGGTCCAGGGCGTCCGGCGTACGCGGGCGGGCGACGCGTGGGAGGCGCGCCAGGGCGAGGGCACGAAGGGCGTCTCGCTGGGCATGCCGACGATCGGCCGTCCGGCGCAGAGCCAGGCCGCCGCACCCGGCTGCGCCGCCCCGACGCCCGCATGACCGCTCGGGACCCGGAGCGCCGAGCCGCCGGGCGAGGCCGCCGGGCCGAGGGCGCGGGAACGCGGTGCTGATCTCGGCGGCGGTGTGCCCGCACCCGCCCATCCTGGTGCCCGACCTGGCGGCGGGGGCCGCGCCGGAACTGGACGATGTGCGCGCGGCCTGTGACGAGGCCGTCACCCGGCTCGGGGCGCAGGACGCGGACGCGCTGATCGTCGTGGGCGGGGCTCAGGCCACGCGGGCCTACGGCGCCGGTGCCTACGCCACGCTCCGCCCGTACGGGCTGGAGTGGACGAGCCCGGTCGATCCGGCGGGCGGGTACGGCGGTGAGGCGCTGCCGCTGTCCCTCACCATCGGGTGCTGGCTGCTCCAACGGCACGGCCTCGCGGCGGACGCGCGCTACGAGTCGGTCGCGTTCGACGCCGATCCGGACGCCTGCCTGCGCCTGGGCGCCGAACTCGCCGGTTCGGCGGAACGCGTCGCGCTCCTGGTGATGGGCGACGGGTCCGCGTGCAGGACCGAGAAGGCGCCCGGATACCTCGACGAGCGCGCTCAGGGCTATGACGAGGGCGTCGCGCATGCCCTCGGCAAGGCTGACGCCGCCGCCCTCGCCGCCCTGGATCCCGTCGTCTCCGGCGAACTCCAGGTGGCCGGGCGCGCGGCATGGCAGGTGCTCGCGGGCGCCGCCACGCCCAGCACCTCCACCAGCACGGCCGCCGGCCCGGCGAGCGCCCCGTCCGCCGGGGCCGCGTCGGCGGCGGCTCTGCTGGCGGATGAGGCGCCCTACGGAGTCGGCTACTTCGTGGCGAGCTGGTCCTTCGAGAGCGGTAGGACGCGCTAGCGGGGCTCGTTCGGGCCCTGCTGGCCGCCGGTGCCGCCCTCGTCGCCGCGGTCGCCGCGGTCGATGTAGTCGTCCGCCTTGTCCTGGACCTTGTCGACCTTGTCGGCGTACTTGCCGCCGGTCTTCTGGTCGAACATGTCGCCGCCCTTGTCCACGCCCTTCTTGGCCTGGTCGGAGTGCTGGCCCAGCATTTCCTTGACCTTGTCGACGAAGGACATCGCGATTCCCCCCGGATCCCTCGGCTCGGCGGCCCCCGGAGGCCTGGCAGCGGCCTCGCGCGGAGCCCGTACAAGCAGGGCCATACCCAATCTGTTGCCACAATTGCAGGCGTGACCTCTCCAGATGTGATCGCGGTCGTGGGGGCGACGGCCGCGGGAAAGTCCGATCTCGCCGTGGAACTGGCGCTCCGCCTCGGCGGGGAGGCCGTCAACGCCGACTCGATGCAGCTCTACCGCGGCATGGACATCGGCACGGCGAAGCTGACGCCGGCCGAGATGCGCGGGGTCCCGCACCACCTGCTGGACGTCTGGGACGTCACGGAGACGGCGAGCGTCGCCGAGTACCAGCGGCTCAGCGCCGACGCCATCGCGGAGATCCGCGCGCGCGGGCGCCTTCCCGTCCTGGTCGGCGGATCCGGCCTCTACGTGCGGGCCGCGCTGGACCGCCTGGAGTTCCCCGGGACCGACCCGGCCGTCAGGGCGCGCCTCGAAGGGGAGCTGGAACGCGAGGGGAGCGCCGCGCTGCACGCCCGCCTCCGCGAACGGGATCCCGCGGCGGCGGAGGCGATCCTGCCGAGCAACGGCCGCCGGATCGTCCGCGCCCTGGAGGTCATCGAGATCTCCGGCCGCCCGTTCACCGCCACCCTGCCCGAGCACGTCTACCGCTACGGCTCCGTCGTCCAGATCGGGCTGGGCGTCCCCCGCGAGACGCTGGACGAGCGGATCGCGCTGCGCGTGCGGCGGATGTGGGACGCGGGGCTGGTGGACGAGGTCCGGGCCCTGGAGAAGCGGGGGCTGCGCGACGGCCTGACCGCCGGCCGCGCCCTCGGCTACGCGCAGGTCCTGCGGTTCCTCGCCGGGGAGTGGACGGAGGAGCGGGCGATGGAGGAGACCGTCCGGACGACGCGGCGCTTCGCCCGCCGCCAGGAGTCGTGGTTCCGCCGCGACCCCCGCGTCCACTGGCTTCCCCACGACGCCCCGGACCTGGTCGAGCGGGCCCTCGGCCTGGTCGGATGAGCGGTCCGGGCGGGGCCGTACGATCGAGGGATGCGGTTTGTTAAGGGGCACGGCACCGAGAACGACTTCGTGATCCTGCCCGACCCGGACGGCGCGCTGGATCTCACGCCGGAGGCGGTGGCGCGGCTGTGCGACCGGCGCGCCGGCATCGGGGCGGACGGCGTGCTGCGGGTCGTCCGGACGAAGGCGATGGACCTCGGCGGCGCCGGGGGCCTCGGCGGCGCGCAGGGGCTCGACGGCGCGGAGTGGTTCATGGACTACCGCAACGCCGACGGCAGCGTCGCCGAGATGTGCGGCAACGGCACCCGCGTGTTCGCCCGCTACCTCGTCGACGCCGGCCTGGCCGCCCCGGGCGAGTGGGACATCGCCACGCGGGCCGGGCTCAAGCGGGTGACGCTTGGGGCGTCCGGGGACGTCAGCGTCGACATGGGCGCCCCCGTCGCGCTCGGCTCCGGGGAGGCGTCCCTCGCGGGCGCCGTGTTCCGCGGTGAACGCGTGTCCATGGGCAACCCGCACCTCGCGTGCCGCGTCGACCGGCCCGTGGCCGCGCTGGACCTGACGCGCGCCCCGGACTTCGATCCCGAGGTCTTCCCGGAGGGCGTGAACGTCGAGTTCTACCGTCCCGTCGGGGACCGGCACCTGGAGATGCGGGTGTACGAGCGCGGCTCGGGCGAGACCCGCTCCTGCGGCACCGGGACCGTGGCGGTGGCCGCGGCGGCCGCGGCCGGCACGGACGGGCCCAGCGAGTGGACCGTGGACGTGCTCGGCGGGCGGCTGACCGTCGTCCTCGACGGCGCGACCAGCCATCTGCGCGGCCCGGCCGTCCTGGTCGCCGAGGGGGAGACCCGGCCGGGCTGGATCTGACGAAGTCAGGTCTGACCAGGGCAGACGGTATTTCCGGCGCGGTCCCGGATCGATCGGGACAAGTGTCCCTCCGCAACGGGACCGTGCACCGCGTAATTTCTTTCTTGCACACCCTCTGGTGAATGGCCCGTATGGACCGGGATGGGAGCCCCGGCGCCGTACGGAGCCCGAGGGCCGGTGGCGACCTTCTTGGCGGGGGGCGGTCACCGGCCCTCCCACCAGGAGAGGTCCGGCGGGGAACCGCGGACTCCGGTGCGAGGACTCAGGATCGGGCGCCGTTGACGGGCAGCCGGGCGCGGACCAGCGTCCCGCCCTTGGGCCCCGGCCCCACCGTGCAGGAACCGCCGAGTTCGGCCGCGCGCTCGCGCATGGACGACATCCCGATCCCCGAGCGCATCTGCGCGGGCAGACCCACGCCGTCGTCGCCGACGGTCACGTGCAGATCGCCGTTCAGGTACAGCCGCACCACCGCCGAGTCCGCCCTGGCGTGCCGGTGCACGTTCGTCAGCGCCTCCTGGACGATCCGGTACGCGGCGACCTCGGCGGCGGCGGGGAGCCGCTCCAGGTCGCCCTCGACGTGGACGTCCACCCGCGGGCCGTCGCCCGTCGCGACGACGCCGCCGAGCGCCTGGATCGCGCCCGCGAGCCCGAGGTCGTCCAGCGCGGGCGGGCGCAGCCCGTAGACCAGCTCGCGGATGTCGCCGATGGTGCGGCCCATCATCGTCCGCAGGTTCTCCAGCAGCGCGTCGGCGGCCTCGGGGTCGGTCTTCAGGGTGATGCGCGCCGCGTCCACCGTCATGGCGAGGCTGGCGAGCGTCGGGCCGAGCCCGTCGTGCAGGTCGCGGCGCAGGCGGCGGCGCTCCTCCTCCCGGGTGCGCAGGATGCGCTCGCGGGAGCGCGCCACGTCCGCCGTGAGCCGGGCGGCGTTCGCCAGCTCGGCGAGGTTGCGGGCGAGGATGCCCGACATCCGGGCGTCCGGCGGCCGGGAGACGCCGAACAGCAGCCGGCCCACCGGCTCGCCGTGCCAGACCAGCGGGATCAGCTGCGGGCGGTCGCCGAGCACGCCGTCCTCCGCCGAGACCGTCCGGCCGTCGCGGTCCAGCACCTCGATCACGACGCCGGTGGCGTGCAGCGCCGAGCGGGCGACCTCCGCGGCGACGGCGAGCGCCGCGGCGGGGTCGACGGCCGTCTGCAGCCGCCGGTTCAGCCGGTCCGCGATCCGGTACGGGTCGCGCTCGCCGTGGATCAGCCCGTCCACGGCGCGCTGGAGCCGCCGCCGGACCGGCTCGAACACCGCGCCGGCCACGATCGCGCCGGCGAGGCCGGCCAGCGTCCCGTAGCCGTGCGCGAGCAGGCCCGCCGCGCCGACCAGCGCGAAGTACACGCCGGTGATCACCACGACCAGCCCGGCGTACACCAGCGTCCGGCTGACCACCAGGTCGATGTCGTACAGCCGGTAGCGGCGGATCGCGATCCCGATGCAGATCGGCACGGCCGCGATGCTGAGATCGCGCAGGGGGTCGCCGATCCGGCTGTTCTCCCCGACGAAGATGACGGCCTGCGCGATCACGCCGGGGTAGACGACCCACGCGATCTGCCGCCGCACGTCCGGCGACGACCGCGCGAACCGGACCACCAGCGACAGCAGGCCCCCGGCGAGCGTGCCGAGGATCAGGGCGCTGATCGGGACCGGGATCTTCTCGAACGGGTAGACGGACACGCCGTTGTGGAACCGCCGGGCGCCCGGGTCGAGCGTCAGGTGCGCGCACACGACCACCGGGACCAGCCAGGCCAGCCACAGCACGGGCCGGAACCAGCGCGTCACCACCCGGCCGTCCGGGAAGATCAGCGGCAGGACCAGGGTGAGCGCGTAGGTGTCGACGGCCCACAGCCACGTGGCGAGCCAGCGGAGGAACGCGGCCCCGGCCCAGCCGTGCAGCGTGAACCACGGCGCGAGGTTGAGGACCAGGACGTACACCGCCGCGCTGAACCCGGCCCCGAGCATCAGCCAGCCGACCCGGAGCCCGGACCGCTTGCGCAGCAGCGCGGCGGCCACCGGCGTCCAGAAGATCGCGATGACGATCTCCGGATGCCACCAGACGAGCCGCTCGCCGGCGGGCAGGAAGGCGCCGAGCAGGAGCGACGCGGTGACGGCCAGGACCGCCGCCAGGGCGAGCGGGACCGCCGCGCGTGCCGCGAGCCCGCGGCCGTGCTCGGCGGTCTCCATGGATGCCCCCCGAATCAAAAGTAATGGAATGTTAAAACGTCCGGCCCGTCCTGCTGCACTACCGGCGGCGTCCGCCTCAGGACAGAGGGTCCGCGCGGGCGGCCGGCGGCGCCGCGCGTGCCGTGATGGTAGCCGCGGAACCCGGCACACGGAACAGATGTCCCAGCTCAGGGCACTCTGGGTGAAGGCGGGCGGGAACGAGGGGGTGCCGCCGGGAACGCCGCGGCCGGCGGGCAACGGAAACGGGAACCGTCGGCGTTTCCCCCGCGCATCGCGTGATCGATCCATGACATTCTGTGATCGGCGCATGCGGCGGGAGGAGGGACATGGCGGCGTTCCTGCTGCGGCGGCTCGCGAACTACGCGGTGCTGGTCGTGGCGGCCACGAGCCTTGCCTACCTGCTCGCCGCCGCCGCGCTCGACCCCCGGTCCAACTTCGACGACCGCGCGCCCCGCCCGCCGGAGTCGGTCGTGGACGCGCGGCTCACCCGCCTCAACCTGAACGACCGCACGTCCCTGGCCGTGCGGTACGGCACCTGGGCCGCGGGCGTCCTGCACGGCGACTTCGGGCGCACGTGGGAGGGGCAGCCCGTGAACGCCGAACTGTGGCGGCGGCTCGGAGTGAGCCTGCGCCTGCTGTCCCCGGGCGCGTTCCTGGGGTCGGCCCTGGGCATCCTGCTGGGCGCCTACGCGGCGATACGGCAGGGACGCGCGGCGGACCGCTTCATCACGTTCGGCTCGTACCTGCTGCTGGCCGTGCCGGTGTTCGTGCTGGCGGTGCTGCTGCAGATCGTCGCGGCCGAGGCCAACGACGCGCTGGGGATGCACCTGTTCGCCTGGGTGGGGGAGACCACCCCGGGAGCGGCCTACGGGACGTTCGGTGCGCTCGGCGGCTTGGCGGACCATGTACGGCACCTGCTCCTTCCCACCATCACCATCGCCACCACGCAGGTCGCGTTCTATAGCCGCTACCAGCGCGGCCTGATGCTGGACGTCCTGCACGCCGACTTCGTGCGCACGGCCCGGGCGAAGGGGCTGCGCCGCCGCACGGCCCTGCTGAGGCACGGCCTGCGGACCGCGCTGATACCGATGACCACCTACTTCGCCTACTCGTTCGGGTTCCTCGTGCTGGGCGGCATGTTCTGCGAGCAGGCGTTCGGCTGGCACGGCATGGGCGAATGGCTGGTCGAGGCGATCTCGCGGGGCGACGTCAACGTGGTCGCGGCGATCAGCTGCCTCGCGGCGTGCGGCGTCCTGTCCGCCGGGCTGGCGTCGGACGTCCTGCACGGGGCTCTCGACCCCCGCGTCCGGACCGGGGCCGCCGCATGACCACCGGACTCGCCGCCCGCACCGCGCCCGAGCGGCCGGGTGCCGCCGCGCCGCCGCCTCCCGCCGGCCCGCCCTCGCTGCCGCGCCGGCTCGCCCGCAGCAGGCGGGCCGTCGCGGGGCTGGTCCTGCTCGCGGCCCTGTTCGCGGTCGCGTTCGGCGCGCCGCTGCTGTCCCGCTGGGGCTGGGACGACACCGACTTCACCGCGTTCCGGCAGGGGCCGTCCGCACGGCACTGGCTCGGCACCACGCAGAGCGGCCGGGACGTCCTCGCCCTCACCCTGCGCGGGACCCGGCGCTCGCTGGTCATCGGCCTGTCCGCGGCCGTGCTGTCGACCGGGCTGGCGGGGCTGGTCGGCGCCGTCGCCGGGTTCGCCGGCGGGCGGCTCGACCGGATCCTGATGTGGGGCACCGACCTGCTGCTGGTCCTGCCGTCGTTCCTGCTCGTCGCCGTGCTGGCGCCGGCGCTCGGCGGCGGCGCGCTGGTGCCGCTGCTCGCGGCGGTCCTGTGGATGGTCACCGCGCGGGCCGTGCGGGGCATGACGGCCTCGCTGCGCGAGCGCGAGTACGTGCTCGCCGCCCGGTTCCTCGGCGCGGGCCCGGTGCGGGTGGTCGTCCGGCACGTGCTGCCGCACCTGGCGTCGCTGCTGGTCGTGGACGCGAGCGTGAACGTCAGCGTCGCGGTCATCGCCGAGAGCGGGCTGTCCTGCCTCGGGCTCGGCGTGCGCCCGCCGGACGTCTCGCTGGGCACGCTGGTCGCCGAGGGGCAGGGCGCCGCGACCGCCTACCCGTGGCCGTTCGCGGCGGCCGCGGCGATGCTCGTGCTGATCGTCCTCGCGGTGAACCTGCTCGGGGACGGGCTGCGCGACGTCCTGGACCCGGAGGCCGGGCCGCGGCGGGGTGGCCGATGACGGTCCTCGCGGTGCGGGACCTGACGGTCCGGTACGCCTCGGGCGTGCACGCGGTCCGCGGTGTGGGCTTCGACGTCGGCGCGGGCGAGGTCCTCGGCGTCGTCGGCGAGTCCGGGTCGGGCAAGACCGCGCTGGCGCTGGCGATGGTGGGGCTGCTGCCGCCGGACGCGCGCGTGACGGGCTCGGTCCGGCTGCGCGGCGAGGAGCTGGTCGGACGGTCCGACGCCGAGCTGTCCCGGGTCCGCGGCAAGGACCTCGCGATGGTGTTCCAGGATCCGCTGTCGGCGCTGACGCCCGTCCACCCGGTCGGCGACCAGATCGCCGAGGCCGTGCGCGTCCACTCGGGCGCCACACGCGCGGCGGCGCGCGCGCGGGCCGTCGAGTTGCTCGACCTCGTCGGCATCCCCGGGGCGGCGCGGCGGGCGCGCGCCCATCCGCACGAGTTCTCCGGCGGCATGCGGCAGCGCGTGATGATCGCGATGGCGATCGCCAACGACCCGGTCGCGATCGTCGCGGACGAGCCGACGACGGCGCTGGACGTGACCGTGCAGGCGCAGGTCCTGGACGTGCTGAAGGCGGCGAAGGAGGCCACCGGCGCCGCGATCGTGCTGATCACCCACGATCTCGGGGTCGTCGCCGGGTTCGCCGACCGGATCATGGTCATGTACGCGGGCCGGGCGGTGGAGTCGGGGCCGGTGGAGGAGGTCTACCGGCGCCCGCGGATGCCGTACACGATCGGGCTGCTGCAGTCGCTGCCGCGCATGGGGACCGGCGGCGCCCGTGCCGCGGCGATCGACGGGGCGCCGGCCCCGGCGGCGGCGGGCGGCGCGTGCGCGTTCCTTCCGCGGTGCCCCGTCGCGGTGGACGCGTGCGGCGACCGCGATCCGGAGCCGGTCCTGGTCGGGCCGTCGGGGCACACGGCCGCGTGCGTCAACACCGAGGCGACCGCCGACCCCGACGCGGTGTTCCCGCTGCCCGACGCGGTGCTGCGGCCCGCCCGTCCGCCCCGGCGCGAGCGTCCCGTCGTCCTGGAGGTGGACGGCCTGGTCCGCCACCACCCGCTGTACCGGGGGACGCTGTTCAGGCGGCGCGCGGGCACCGTGCACGCGGTGGACGGCATCGGGTTCGACGTCCGGGAGGCCGAGACGCTCGCGCTCGTGGGGGAGTCGGGCTGCGGGAAGACGACGGCGCTGATGGAGATCCTGCGGCTGGCGCGCCCGCAGGGCGGGCGCGTCGCCGTGCTCGGCCAGGACACCGCCGCGCTGCGCCCGTCCCGCCGCAAGGCGCTGCGGCGCGACGTCCAGGTCGTCTTCCAGGACCCGTTCACGTCCCTCGATCCCCGGATGCGCGTCGCCGACATCATCGCGGAGCCGCTCGCCGTGCACGGCGAGCGCGCGCCGGACGGGCGCGTCCGGGAGCTGCTCGAACTGGTGGGGCTGGAGCCGGTCCACGCCGGGCGGTACCCGCACGGGCTGTCGGGCGGGCAGCGGCAGCGCGTCGGCATCGCGCGGGCGCTCGCACTGGAGCCGCGGCTCCTGCTGCTGGACGAGCCCGTGGCGGCGCTGGACGTGTCGGTCCAGGCGGGCGTCATGGACCTGCTCGAAGGGCTGCGCGCCCGGCTCGGCATCGCGTACCTGTTCGTGGCGCACGATCTGGCGGTCGTGCACCGCATCGCCGACCGCGTCGCCGTCATGTACATGGGGCGCATCGTGGAGATCGGCTCCGTGGACGAGGTGTACGGAAGGCCCGCCCACCCGTACACGCGCGCGCTGCTGGACGCGGTGCCGCTGCCCGATCCGCGCCTGGAACGCCGCCGACGGCGCGTCCCCCTGCGCGGGGACCTGCCCGACCCCACGGCCCCGCCGACGGGATGCCGCTTCCGCTCGCGCTGCCCCCGGTACACGGCGCTGGGCGAGGCGGACGCCCGCCGATGCGAAGAGCACGACCCCCTGCCCCGTCCCATGAGCACCGACCGAGAGAGCGACCAATGGGCCGCCTGCCATCATCCCCTCGTCGAGGCCGGAGCCGGCCTGTGAGGCGCCTGCTGTGCGCCCTGCTCCTCCTCGCCGCGACCACGGCCGCAGGCGGCTGCGGCGGCCCGGGGCCGGGGGAGGCGACGACCCGCGCGGCCGGGCGGCTGCCCGCGTCGGACGTCAACCCGACCCCGCGCGACCACGTCCGCAACGGCGGCACGCTCCGCTGGCCGCTCCCCGAGTTCCCCTCGCAGTGGAACTTCAACGATGTCAACGGGACGAAGGGATCGGTCGAGCAGGTGATCCAGGGCGCGCTGCCGCACCTCATGCGCGCCGACGAGAAGGCCGTCCCGCATCCGGTGCCCGAGTACCTCCGCTCGGCCGAGCTGCGGCGCAGCGGACGCGGGCAGGTCGTCACCTACCGGCTCAACCCCGACGCGCGCTGGTCCGACGGCCGGCCTCTCGGTTATCGCGACTTCGAGGCGCAGGCGCGCGCGCTGTCGGGCCGCGACCCGCGCTACGAGGTCTCCACCGTCACCGGCTACAAGCAGATCGAGCGCGTCGAGCAAGGCGCGGACCCTCACACCGTCGAGGTGACCTTCGCGGGGACGTACGCGGACTGGCGCAGCCTCTTCAGCCCCCTCTATCCGGCGGTGGCCTACTCGACGCCCGCCGCGTTCAACACGGGCTGGATGGACCGCATGCCGGTCACGGCGGGCCCGTTCAAGCTCGGGAGGATCGACCAGACGGCCAAGACGGTCACGATGGTGCGCGACCCCGGCTGGTGGGGCCCGCCCGCCAAGCTCGACCGGATCGTCTACCGGGCGATGGACACCAGCGCGATGCCGGGCGCGTTCGCCGCCAACGAGATCGACCTGATGGACGTCGGCCTGGACGCGGGCGCCCTGCACCGCGCCGAGGCCGTCCCGGGGGCCGCCGTGCGGAGGGCGGGCGGCCCCGACTGGCGGCACTTCACGTTCAACGCGGCCGGGCCGATCCTGTCCGACCTGCGGGTGCGGCGCGCCGTCATGCTCGGCATCGACCGCCGCGCCATCGCCCGCTCCGACCTGTCCGGGCTGGGCGTGCCGATCCAGACGCTCGGCAACCACTTCTACGTCAACACGCAGGACGGCTACCAGGACGACTCCGCGGAACTGGGCGGCTACGACCCGGTGGCCGCGCGGCGCATCCTGGACCAGGCGGGCTGGACCCCCCACGGCCGGTACCGGAAGAAGGACGGCCGGACGCTCGCGCTGCGGTTCGTCATCCCGTCCGGGGTTCCGATCAGCGAGCAGGAGGGGGAGCTCACGCGCGCGCTACTGCGGCGCATCGGCGTCCGGGTCGACATCGACGCCGTCCCCGCCGACGACGTGTTCGACCACTACGTCACCCCCGGGAACTTCGACATCGTCCCGTTCTCCTGGCTGGGCACCTCGTTCCCGGTGTCGCCCATGAAGGCGGTGTTCGCGCGGCCACGCGGGGACCGCATCCAGCAGAACTATTCGCGCACGGGAACGGCCGCCATCGACGCGGCCATGGACCGCGCGATCGCGGAGGTCGATCCCGCGAGGATTCACGTCCTTGTGAACGAGGCGGACCGGCTCGTCTGGCAGCAGGCCGTCGTCCTGCCCCTCTACCAGCGCCCCCAGCTCGTCGCGGTCCGCGCCGACCTGGCCAACATCGGCGCCCGCGGCTTCTACGAGCCGGGCTACCAGGACATCGGCTTCACGAGCCCGGGCTGACCCTGGGCGCCCGGCTACGGGAAGGCGATCTCGACGCCCTTGCGGTCGCTGGTGTAGCGGGCGTTCCACACGTACATCTTCAGGTCGCCGGCGGACAGGCCGTCCTTCACCGGCAGATCGGTCGCGATCCGCACCAGGTACGTCGCGCCCGCGGGCATCATCTGGTCGCCGTTGTCCTCGACCGGCGCCTTCGACCCGCCGAGCCGGGCGGTGATCTCGCTGTGGTTGGGGAGGGTGCACAGGTCGTCGGGGATGCCGGGCTGCGGCATGCAGCGGTCCTGCGCGTCGGAGGGGACCTGCGACTTCGGCATGAACAGGTCCGCGGGGAAGTCCAGCAGGACGGGCCTGCGCTGGCTGTTGGTGAGGACGTAGTCGGCGTAGGCGTACGTCGTGCCGGACGGCGGCGCCTCGGTCGCGCCCAGCGGCTGCCGGTCCGTCCCGGCCTTCACCGCGGCGAGGCTGTAGCCGTAGCCCTCGGGGGTGGTGAAGTTGACGGGCGGCCCGGTCTTCGGCGGCGGCGCGGTGCTCTGCGCCCCGGTCTCGCCCTGGCTGGCGAGCGACGGCCGGCCGCCGCCGCCCGCGGTGCCGTCCGGGCGGAAGTAGACGATCCCGGCGGCGACGGCGGCGATGCCGACGATGCCCGTGAGGGCGCCGGCGAGGCCGAGCCGGCCCGCGCCGCTCTTCCTTCTTCGGCGGTGTGAGTGGTAGCTGTTCGACACGTTTCTCGTGCTCCCTCGGGCCCGTTTCGTGCCCAGTAAGCGGGTCCTGCCTGCAGGGGCCAGACACGATACAGGACGGCCGGAACGACGGCGGCCGGGCCTCCCTCACCGGGGAAGCGGCGGAACCACCTGGTCAGGGCCTTACGAAGTGCGTCCGACAAGGGCGTCGCGGCCGAGCCCGCGCAGCGAGGCGTCCAGCACCTGCGCGGTGTGCGCGACCGCGATGGGGGCGCCGCGGCGTTGCAGCGCGGTGGCGATCTGCATGGAGCAGCCGGGGTTGGCGGCGACGAGTAGTTCGGCTCCGGTGGCGTCCACGTTCACCGCCTTGCGGTCGCCCAGTGCGGAGGCGGCCTCCGGCTGGAGGAGATTGTAGGTGCCGGCGGACCCGCAGCAGAGGTCGGGCTCGGCTATCTCCGCGACGGTCAGCTCCGGGATCCCGGCCAGCAGGGCCCGTGGCTGGGCGCGGACGCCCTGCGCGTGGGACAGGTGGCACGCGTCGTGGTAGGCGACGGTGACCGGAAGTGGCCGACGTTCCGCGCGGGGCCCGAGTTCCACGAGGAACTCGGCGAGGTCCCTGGTCTTCGCCGACAGCGCCTCGGCGCGCGCGGCCCAGGCCGGGTCGCCGGCGAGCAGCGTCCGGTACTCCTTCATCGCCGAGCCGCAGCCCGCCGAGTTCACCACGATGACGTCGGCGGACTCGAAGGTCTCGACGGTCCGGCGGGCGAAGGCGCGGGCCTCGTCTTCGCGGCCGGAGTGCAGCGACAGCGCCCCGCAGCAGCCCTGGTTCGCGGGGATGGCCACGTCGCAGCCCTCCAGCGCCAGGACGCGCGCGGTGGCCGCGTTGACGCCGGGGAAGAACTCGCCCTGGACGCAGCCCGTCAGCATCCCGACCGTCGCGCGGCGCTTCCCGCGCGCGGCGACGAACTCGGGAAGGCGCGGCGCCTTGCCCAGGGGCGGTGCGAGGCGCTCCATGGCCGCGATGGACGGCGAGATGCGTTCCAGCACGCCGCTGCGCCGCACCAGGCGGTCCAGACCCGACTTCTGGTAGGCGCGCAGCGGGCCGCGCAGCGCGCGGAGCCGACGCTTGTACGGGAACAGGCGGAAGATGGCCTCGCGTATGGCCCGCTCCTTCAGCGAACGGGGATGCTCGCGTTCCACCTCCGCCCGGGTGGTCTCGATGAGCCGGTCGTACTGCACGCCCGACGGGCATGCCGTCACACACGCCATGCATCCGAGGCACTGGTCGAAGTGCTGCACCATCGGCGCGTTGAGGGGCGCGCCCTCGACGTGCTGCTGCATGAGGTGAATGCGGCCGCGCGGGGAGTCCATCTCCTCACCCCACAGCACATAGGTGGGGCACGTCGGCAGGCAGAAACCGCAGTGCACGCAGTCGCCGAGAAGCTTCGGGAGGTCGTCCTGGGCGCTCATCTAGATTCCTCCCACGAAGCGGCCGGGGGACAGCCGGTGATCCGGATCGAACTGGTCCTTCACCCGGCGCATAAGGGAGAGGGCCGGCACGGGCCCCCACAGGTCGATCTCACCGCGCACTTCCTGCGGCGCATAGCGGACGACGGCGGTGCCCCTGTACCGGCCCAGGACGTCGCGCAGCGCGCCGAGTGCCGCGCCCACCTCCTCGGATGTGGTGCCGGAAGGGAGGCCGATCTGCCCGTGTCCGCTGCCGCTCCATGTCATCGCCACGCCGGGCCGTAGGCCGTCGACGAGGCCGACGAGTTCGCGGAGGGACGGCGGTGGTGCGGTGACGTCAATGAGGGTGGTGCCGTCCGGGTACAGGCCCCAGCCGTCCGGTGCCTCATCGGTGATCTGGGCGTCGCCGCCGAGGAGCTTCACGAGCTGCCCAGCGCGCGCGGCGACACCGTCCGGGACGCCTTCCAGTAGCGCCGCGACCGTCCCGGGACCGATGAATTCGAGGGCGCTCGGAGCCGTGGGGGAGTGCAGGACGGTCTGTACGGCCTCGTGCGCCTCGTCCGGGCCGCCGACCCGGCGCGTGACCCACGCCGTGCCGGCCGGTACCGGATGCAGGCGGAACGTCGCCTCCACGATGAGCCCGAGGGTGCCGTACGAGCCGGAGAACAGCCGCCCCAGGTCGTATCCCGCGACGTTCTTGACGACCTTCCCGCCGGAACGCGCGATCTTCCCGTCCGCCCGGACGACCGTGAGCCCGATGACGAGGTCGCGCGGCGTCCCGAACAGCGTCCGGAGCGGGCCGGCGGCCGCGGTGGCGATCGTCCCGCCGACCGTGGAGCCGGGCAGCGGGACGTCCAGGGACAGCCGCTGCCCCTTCTCCGCGAGCCGCTCGGCCAGCGCCTCCAGCGGCAGCCCGGCCTCCGCGGTGGCGACGAGGTCGCCCGAGGCGTGCTCGACCAGCCTGTTCAGCCGGTGCGTGTCCACCAGCAGATCGCAGCGCTCCGGGGGAGTCCCCCAGTCCAGCCGCGTCTCGGCGCCGCGCGGGACCACGGACAGGCCCTGCTCGGCGGCGACGCGCATCACCTCCGCGGCCTCCGCTGCGGACGCCGGCGCCGCCACCAGCGCGGGCTGCACGCCCAGCACGCCCTCCTCGGGCTCACCGGCGCGGACGTCGCCGCAGACCTTCGCCAGAGCCTCCAACGGCCGCATCAGAAGATGTCCGCCTTTCCCTCGTACGGGTGCGGGCCCTTGCGCACGCCCGGGACCTCGCCGCACAGCCGCGGCGTGGGGAACACCTTCCCCGGGTTGCACAGTCCCGCGGGATCGAACCCGCAGCGGACCATCTGCATCGTGTCCAGATCGGTGTCGGTGAACATCCGCGGCATGTAGCGGGACTTGTCGACGCCGACGCCGTGCTCGCCGGTGATGGACCCGCCGTGCTCGATGCACAGGTCGAGGATCGCGCCCGACACCTCCTCGGCGCGCTCCGCGGCGCCCGGTTCGGCGTCGTCGAACAGCACCAGCGGGTGCAGGTTGCCGTCCCCGGCGTGGAACACGTTCGCCACCCGCACGCCCGACTCGGCCGACAGCGCGTCGATCCGCGCCAGCACCCGCGGCAGCGCCGTGCGCGGGATCACGCCGTCCTGGACGAGGTAGGCGGGGCTGATCCGGCCGACGGCGGCGAACGCCGACTTGCGGCCCTTCCAGATCAGCGCGCGCTCCGCGTCGTCCGCGGCGATCCGGATCTCGAACGCGCCCGCGTCCCGGCACAGCCGCTCCACCTCGGCGAACTGCGCGGCGACCTCCGCGTCCGGGCCGTCCAGCTCCACGATCAGCACCGCGCCCGCGCCCGGCGGGTACTCGCAGCGCACCGCCGCCTCGGCCGCCTCGATGGACAGCGCGTCCATCATCTCGATCGCGGCCGGCACCATCCCGGCGCCGATGATCGCCGACACCGCCGTCCCGCCCGCCTCGATGGAGTCGAACGCCGCCAGCAGCGTCTGCACGGTCTCCGGCACCCGGGTCAGCCGCACCGTGATCCTGGTGGTGATGCCGAGCGTGCCCTCCGCCCCGACGAACACGCCGAGCAGGTCGTAGCCGGGGCCGTCCGCCGCCAGCTCCACCAGCTCGCCGTCCGGCGTCACGACCTCGCACGCGAGCACGTGGTGCGCGGTGAAGCCGTACTTCAGGCAGTGCGCGCCGCCGGAGTTCTCCGCCACGTTCCCGCCGACCGAGCAGATCTGCTGGCTGGACGGGTCGGGTGCGAAGTAGTACCCGTACGGGCGCACCGCGCGGGTCACGTCCAGGTTGATCACGCCGGGCTCCACCACGGCGCGCTGCCCCGGGATGTCGATCTCCAGGATCCGCCGCATCCGGGACGTGACGATCAGCACCCCGTCCGCGCGGGGGAGCGCGCCGCCCGACAGGCCCGTCCCGGACCCGCGCGCCACGTAGGGGACGCCCGCCTCCGCGCACGCGCGCACGATCGCCGTGATCTCCTCGGCGCTGTCGGGCAGCACGACGATCCCGGGCGTCGAACGGTGGTTGGTGAGGCCGTCGCATTCGTACGTGCGCAGCCGCACCGGGTCGGTGATCACCCGGTCGGGTCCGAGCAGCGCGTCCAGCTTCAGGGCCAGCGACTTGAGTACCGGTTCCATCCCCTCCACCATCCTCCGGGTCCCGTGCGGACGGCAAGATCGGGCCGCCTCGCCGACGGCGGGACCGGGCCGCCCCGCGCGGGGCGGCCCGGTCCCGGCATCACATCACGGGAACTGCTGGTAGGCGGGGGTGGTGAGGAACTCGGAGTACTCGTCGGCGAGCGTGACCTCCTTGAAGAGGGTCACGGCCTGCTCGTAGCGCGGCTCGTTGTAGGCGTCGCCGAGCTCGGCGCGGATCTTGGCCAGCTCCTCGTCCAGGAGCCGCTCCACCCACTCCTTGGTGATCTTCTGGCCCTCGGCGGTGGAGACGCCGTTGTAGATCCACTGCCACACCTGCGAGCGGGAGATCTCCGCGGTGGCGGCGTCCTCCATGAGGTTGTGGATGGCGACGGCGCCGGAGCCGTTCAGCCAGGTGGCCAGGTAGCGCAGGGCGACGTCGATGTTGTTGCGCAGGCCGGCCTCCGTGATGTCGCCCGGGGTGGCCTTGACGTTGAGCAGGTCGGCGGCGGTGACGCTGACGTCCTCGCGGAGCCGGTCGCGCTGGTTGGGCTTGTCGCCCAGCACGCCGTCGAAGACCTCGCGGCAGACCGGGACGAGGTCGGGGTGGGCGACCCAGGAGCCGTCGAAGCCGTCGCCGGACTCGCGGGTCTTGTCGGCCCGGACCTTCTCCAGGGCGACCTTGTTGACCTCCTCGTCCTTGCGGGACGGGATGAACGCGGCCATGCCGCCGATGGCGTGCGCGCCGCGCTTGTGGCAGGTGCGGACCAGCAGCTCGGTGTAGGCGCGCATGAACGGCGCGGTCATCGTGATCGCGTTGCGCTCGGGCAGCACGAAGTCGGCGCCGCGGTCCCGGAACTTCTTGATCACCGAGAACAGGTAGTCCCAGCGGCCGGCGTTCAGGCCCGCGGAGTGGTCGCGCAGCTCGTAGAGGATCTCCTCCATCTCGAACGCGGCCGGGATCGTCTCGATCAGCACGGTCGCGCGGATGGTGCCGCGCGGGATCCCCAGGCGGTCCTGGGCGAGGTTGAAGGCGTCGTTCCACAGCCGCGCCTCGAGGTGGCCCTCCATCTTCGGCAGGTAGAAGTACGGGCCCTTGCCCTTGTCCAGCTGCCGGCGCGCGCTGTGGAAGAAGTAGAGGCCGAAGTCGAACAGCGAGCCCGACATCGGCTCGCCGTCGACGAGGAGGTGCTTCTCCTCCATGTGCCAGCCGCGCGGGCGGACCACGATGGTGGCGAGCTCGGCGTCGTCCTTGAGCGCGTAGGACTTGCCGGACTTGGCGTCGGTGAAGTCGATGGTGCGGTCGAGGGCGTCGCGCAGGTTCAGCTGCCCCTCGATCATGTTGTTCCACAGCGGGGTGTTGGCGTCCTCGAAGTCGGCCAGCCACACCTTCGCGCCCGAGTTGAGCGCGTTGATGGTCATCTTCCGGTCCGTCGGGCCGGTGATCTCGACGCGGCGGTCCTCCAGGCCCGGCGCCGGGTCGGCGACCCGCCAGGTCGCGTCCTCGCGGACGGACGCGGTCTCGGGCAGGAAGTCCAGCGTGCCGCCCTCGGACAGGCGGCGCTGCCGCTCCGCGCGGGCCGCCAGCAGCTCCTTGCGGCGGCCGCCCAGTTCACGCTGCAGTGCGGCGAGCAGGCCGAGCGCCTCGGGCGTCAGGATCTCCTCGTACCGCTCCCCGAGAGGCCCGTTGACCTCGACACCTTCCAGTTCGGCCATCTGCTCGCCCTTTCGTATCGTGAAATTCCACTTCTGTCTTACGGAGTAACGCTACTCGGCGGTACGGAGCCCGGTCAAAGCGGGGGCGCCCCGCCGGCCGTGCCGTTGACCTCCCCGCGCGCGCGGCGGGTACGCACCTGATAACCACGTGACCCGCGAGGACGGCGCGTGAGACGATCCCCGGGAAGACACAGCCGCGCCGCGGCGTTCTACCGAGGACATATGACTCTTCCTTTCTCTGCAGACCAGACCCACGAAGACCGGACCTACGACGAGTTCGAAGCCGAGCCCATGACCGGCGAGCTCGACCTCGAGGACCGGCGGGCACTGCGCCGCGTCGCGGGACTGTCCACCGAGCTCACCGACGTCACCGAGGTCGAGTACCGCGCCCTGCGGCTGGAGCGGGTCGTCCTCGTCGGCGTGTGGACGGAGGGCACCGCGGCCGACGCCGAGAACTCGCTGCGCGAACTGGCGCTGCTCGCCGAGACCGCGGGCTCCCAGGTGCTCGAGGGGCTCGTCCAGCGCCGGTCCCGGCCCGACCCGGCCACCTACATCGGCTCCGGCAAGGCCGCCGAGCTGCGCGACGTCGTCATCTCGACGGGCGCCGACACCGTCATCTGCGACGGCGAGCTGGCGCCCAGCCAGCTGCGGCACCTGGAGGAGACCGTCCAGGTCAAGGTCATCGACCGGACCGCGCTGATCCTCGACATCTTCGCCCAGCACGCCAAGAGCCGCGAGGGCAAGGCGCAGGTCGAGCTCGCGCAGCTCAACTACCTGCTGCCGCGCCTGCGCGGCTGGGGCGGCAACCTGTCCCGGCAGGTCGGCGGGCGCGCCGCCGGCGGCGTCGGCATCGGCGGCCGCGGCCCCGGCGAGACCAAGATCGAGCTGGACCGGCGGCGGATCCGCACCCGGATGGCCAAGCTGCGCCGGCAGATCGCCGAGATGTCCAAGGCCCGCGACACCAAGCGCGGCGAGCGGCGCCGCAACGAGGTGCCCGCCGTCGCCATCGCCGGCTACACCAACGCCGGCAAGTCGTCCCTGCTCAACCGGCTCACCGGCGCCGGGGTGCTGGTGGAGAACGCGCTGTTCGCCACCCTCGACCCCACCGTCCGGCGGGCCGAGACGCCGGGCGGCCGCGCCTACACCCTCGCCGACACCGTCGGGTTCGTCCGGCACCTGCCCCACCAGCTCGTCGAGGCGTTCCGCTCGACGCTGGAGGAGGTCACCGACGCCGGGCTGATCCTGCACGTCGTGGACGGCTCCGACGCCGACCCCGAGGCGCAGATCGACGCCGTCCGGGAGGTGCTCCGCGAGATCGGCGCCGACGCGATCCCCGAGATCATCGTCATCAACAAGGCGGACGCCGCCGACGACCTGGCCATCGCCCGCCTCCAGCGGCGCGAACCGCACAGCGTCGTCGTCTCCGCCCGCACCGGGTTCGGCATGGAGGACCTGCGGGAGGCCATCGAGGCCGACCTGCCGGGCCTGGAGGCCGAGCTGCGCGCGCTGGTGCCGTACGAGCGCGGCGACCTGGTCGCGCGGGTGCACGACCGCGGCGAGGTGCTCAAGCAGGAGCACGTCGCCGAGGGCACGCTGCTGCACGCGCGCGTCCCCGAGGACGTCGCGGGCGAGCTGTCCCGGTACGAGATCGCGGCGCAGATCGTCTGACCGCGCCGGCCTCCCGGCCGCGTACGCGTTCGCACGGGCCCGGGCCGTCCGAAAGGGCGGTCCGGGCCCGTCCGAATATCGTCCCCGGGCGGATCCTGGTCGCCGAACGGTGACAGCTTCCCCAATCGGCTTGACGGTTCAGTTGAAATCCGTACGGTCGAAGGGCTAGGGGGCGGGTGATGGCTGTCGATGGGCTGCGAACGCACACAACGAGGTGCACGGACGGGCGTGCGGGCCGTGTCCGGTCGGTCGGCCGGGCCCGCTCAGAGCTTGTCGGGCGGGCCTTCAGTGCACTACCGTGACGAAACCGATATCTCCGGTCTCGTTGCCAGTGGTGGTCGCCCGATCACCCGACCCTCCAACGGTGAATCGCCGGCACCCAGTCGGCGTTTCGGATCGAGAGCAGGTGGCCCCATCGATGGCAGGTGCGAACACCGGACGGCGAGCAGGCGGCCCGCTCCGTCCCTCCCTGCTCCTTGCACACGGAGCGTCCGGTACCGCGCCCGGCGGCGCGTCGTCCCAAGCAGGTCGGTGACCCTATGACGGTACGGCTGTTGACGAACATCGGCAGGCTCTGGACGGGCACCGACGTCTGCAGCAACGCCGCCGTGCTGATCCACGACGACCGGATCGTCTGGGCCGGTCCCGCCTCGGACCTCCCGCAGAGCGTCCCGGGGATCATCGACGACATCGTCGACGTCGACCACGTGGAGAACCTCGGCGGCGGCCTGGTCACCCCCGGCCTCATCGACGCCCACTCCCACCCCGTCTACGCGGGCAACCGGTGGGCCGAGCTCGCGATGCGCACCAGCGGCTCCTCGCACTCGGCCATCGCGGCGGCGGGCGGCGGCGTCAACTCCACCGTCACCGTGACCCGCGGCACCGACCCGTGGACGCTGTGCAACGGCGTCCGGGAACGGCTGCGCCAGTGGATCCTCGCCGGGACCACCACCGTCGAGGCCAAGACCGGCTACCACCTCACCCGCGACGGGGAGCTCGCCGACATCCGGATGCTGCGGTCGCTGGAGGGCGAGCCGTCCATGCCGCGCATCCACGCGACGTTCCTGGCCGCCCACATCCTCCCGCCGGAGTTCTTCGGCCGCCGCCGCGACTACATCGAGGCCGTCCGCCTGTGGGCCGGCGACGCCGCCGTGGCCGGCGCCGACTCGATCGACGTCTACTGCGACGAGGGCCACTTCACCGCCGAGGAGGCCCGCGCCCTCCTGCTCACCGGCAAGCGCGCCGGCCTGAAGGCCCGCATGCACGCCTGCGCCAACGAGCGCATCGGCGCCGCGCAGGTCGCCGCCGAGGTCGGCTGCGCGTCCGCCGACCTGCTCACCCAGGCCAACGACGACGACATCAAGGCCCTCGCGCACGCCGGCGTCACCGCCACCGTCTGCCCCGGCAGCGCCCTCAACAGCAGCCGCGCCCCGGCGCCCGTCCGGCAGATGCTCGACCGCGGCGTCACCGTCGCGCTCGGCACCGACCACAACCCGGGCCAGTGCGGCATCACCTCGATGCCGCTCGTCATCGGCCTGTCCGTCGCGATGTTCGGGCTGAGCGTCACCGAGGCGCTGCGCGCCGCCACCCTCGGCGGGGCCGCCGCCCTGCGCGTCGGCGACCGCGGCTCCCTCGCCCCGGGCATGCTCGCCGACATCGTGCTGTGGGACGCCGACCACGAGGGCGCGTTCGCATGGGCGTTCGGCCTGCGCGCCCTGCGGGTCTGGCGCGGCGGCGTCCCGGTCCAGCCCTGACGGCCGGGGGTAATGTCCCGTTCATGGGCAGCGCCGTCGCGGTCGTCACGGATTCCACCGCCTACCTTCCGCCGGGGCTCGCCGAACGGCACGGGCTGACCGTCGTCCCCATGCAGATCTCCCTGGGCGGCCCCATGCGCGACGAAGGCGACATCGGCGGCGAGGAGGCGGTCCGTGCGCTCCGGGACCGGCGGCCCGTCAGCACGTCCCGCCCCTCACCCGGACGGTTCGCCCAGGCCTACGAGAGCGCGGCGGAGGCCGGTGCGGGAGCGGTGGTGTCCGTGCACCTTTCCGCCGCCATGTCCGGGACGCTCGCGGCCGCCCGCCTCGCCGCCGCGGACGCGCCCGTTCCCGTCCACGTCGTCGACAGCGGCACCATCGGCATGGGACTCGGGCTCGCCGCCCTCTCCGCCGCCGCCGCCGCGATGGCGGGCGCGGATGCCGAGACGGCCGCGCGCGTCGCGTCGCGCCGCGCCGCGATGTCCCGGTCCCTGCTCTACGTCGACACGCTCGAGCACCTGCGCCGCGGCGGCCGGATCGGCGCCGCCGGGGCGCTGCTCGGCTCCGCGCTCATGGTCAAACCCCTCCTGGACATCGCAGGCGGGCGGATCGTGCCGCTGGAAAAGGTCCGCACGTCCGCGCGGGCCCTGGCCCGGCTGGAGGAGATCGCCGTCGAACAGGCGGGCTCCCGCCGCGTCGACCTCGGCGTCCAGCACCTCGCCGCCGCCGCCCGCGCCGACGCCCTCGCCGCCCGGCTGCGCGACCGCATCCCGCACGTCGAGGACGTCTACGTCGGCGAGGTCGGCCCCGTCATCGGCGCCCACGTCGGCCCCGGGATGCTCGGCGTGGTGATCGCCCCGCACCTCTGACCTGTTCGCCATAACCCCTGGTCAGACGGGGTGCGTCGCGGGTTATCCACATTTTCCGCAGGCCCTGCTCGCGGGCGGGCGCCGCACCTAGCGTCGGCGTCATGACAGCCAACGACCGCCTCCAGGGCCTCGCCGACCGGCTCAGACCGCCCGCGCAGCCGCCGTCCGCCCGCCTGCGCTCCGGACCCGAGAGGGCGAACGTCCGCGTCCTGGCCGTCATCGCGGTGATCGCGGCGCTCGTCGCCGGCGGCTACCTCTGGCTGGCCCGCCCCCGCCCCGACCCGGCCCCCTCGACCGCGGACGCCGCCGCGACCGAGGTCCCCGCCGCGGCCCCGTCCCCGGGACCGTCACCCGGCGCCGTCCCCGCCGGTGCCGCGAACCCGGCGTCCGTGGTCGTCCACGTCCTCGGCAAGGTCAAGCACCCCGGGGTGGTCACCCTCCCGTCCGGCTCCCGCGTCGAAGAGGCCATCAAGGCCGCGGGCGGCGTCCGTCCCGGCGCCGGTACCGGCACCCTCAACCTCGCCCGCAAGCTCGTCGACGGCGAGCAGATACCGGTCGGCGTCCGCCTTCCCTCGCCCGCGCCCGGCACCCCGCCACCGGGCCAGCCGCCACCCGGCTCCGCCGCGCCGGGCACGCCCGTCGACCTCAACACCGCCACCGCCGAACAGCTCGACCAGCTCCCCGGCGTCGGCCCCGTCCTCGCCCAGCGCATCGTCGACTACCGCACCCAGCACGGCGGCTTCCGCTCCGTCGACCAGCTCCAGGACGTCGACGGCATCGGCGCCCGCCGCTTCGCCGACCTGAAACCGATGGTGCGCGTATGACCCGCGACCTCCGCCTGGCCGCTCCCGCCCTCGCCACCTGGATCACCGCGGCCCTGACGATCGGCTTCCCACCCGCCCTCACCTGGACCGTGGCCGCCACCACGACCGCCACCGCCATCTACCTCCTCGCCACCCACCGCCCACCCCCCACCACCCCGCCAACACCACCTCCCCAGCCCGAGAACACCACCGGCCCCTCCTCCGAGACCAACCAGCACCCCGACGGCCCCCAGCCGCGGACGTCGCCGCCGTCGCTGGCGCGCAGAAGTGGGCAACAAGCCGCCCAGGATGCGCCCTTGTCGTCGGACGCGGCGGGGAGAGGGGCGCCTTGGTCGGAGGAGGCCATTCGGTTCTCGTCTGGGAGCGGACAGGGGCAGGGTGGTGAAGAGCAGTGGACGCCGCCGGGACGAGCGTTCAGGCGCGGAGGGGCAGCCGCCGCTCGCGATCAGCCCTTGCTGGCGGACAGGGCGGTCGAGGGAGTGCGGCGCACGGCTGCGGGAGTGGTGGTCGAGCAGCGGGCGTCGGGGCGGTCGGCGACCGATGAAGAGCGCTCGGGCCCAGCACTTCTGCGGAGGGTCCGGAACTGGGTCGGCGCAGGCGGGGCTTCACGCGCCCTCAACCGGCGGCTGCTGGGAATGGTGCTGGTCTGTATCGCCGCGTCCGCGACGGGTGTGGCGTTCCGTGCGACGGCTGTTGGTACGGGGCCGGTGCGGGCGCTCGCGCAGGTCGGCGGGGCAGCAGCGGCAGAGGCGGTGCTGACAGGGGATCCGCAGGCCAGGAAGGCCGGCGGGCGGCCCATGGTGATCGTCCGGGCGCGGGTCGAGGCGGTGGAGCGGGCCCGGGTGCGCGTGCCGGTGCTGCTGATCGCGCACGACCCGCGGTGGCTCGGGCTGCTGCCGAGCCAGCGGGTGCGGCTGCGCGGCCGGTTCGAGAAGCCGCGCGGCGCCGAGCTGCTTGCCGCCGTGGTGATCGTGCGGGGCCCGCCCGCGCTGCTCGGCGGCCCGTCCGCCGTCCAGCGGGCCGCCGAATCCGTCCGGGCGCGGTTGCGCGCGGCGGTGGCCCGGCTCCCGCCCGACCAGCGGGGCGTCCTGCCCGGCATGGTCGACGGCGACACCTCCCGGCTCGATCCGGCCCTCGCCGAGGACTTCCGCACTGCGGGCCTGAGCCACCTGCTGGTCGTCTCCGGCGCCAACCTCGCGATCGTCATCGGCGCGGTGCTCTGGCTGTGCCGCGTCGCCGGGCTCGGGCGGAGGCGCGCCCCGCCGGTCGCGGCCGTCGCGGTGGCCGCGTTCGTCCTGGTCGCGCGGCCGGACCCGAGCGTCCTGCGGGCCACGGTCATGGGCCTGGTGGCGCTCCTCGCGCTGTTCACCGGACGGTCACGGCAGGGCGTGCCCGCGCTCTGCGCGGCGGTGCTCCTCCTCGTCCTGATCGACCCGGAGTTGGCGCGGTCATACGGCTTCGCGCTCTCCGTGCTGGCGACGGCGGGCCTGCTCGTCCTGGCGCCGCCCTGGCGGGAGCGGCTCGCGCGCCGCCTGCCCGGCCCGCTCGCGGACGCCCTCGCCGTCGCGGCGGCCGCCGAGATCGCCGTCGCGCCCGTCCTGGTGATGCTCTCCGGAGAGGTCGGTGTGGTGTCCCTGTTCGCGAACCTGCTCGCCGCGCCGGCCGTGGCGCCCGCGACGCTGCTCGGCGCGCTCGGGACCGCGATCGCGCCCGTGTCGCTGCCGCTCGCCCGACTGACGGTCCGGCCCGCCGGCCTGGCCGTGGGCTGGATCATCTGGATCGCACGGACCGTTGCCGCGCTCCCGTACGCCACCATCCCGTGGACGGGCGGCGGCCTCGGCGCGGTGACGCTGCTGCTGGCCGGTGGGGTCGCCGTCCTGATCCTGCGCCACCCAGGGCTCCGCACGGCCGCCGTCGCGGCGATGGCCGGGGTTCTGATCGCCGTCGTCGTGCTGCGAATCACGGCCCCGGGCTGGCCGCCGCCGGGCTGGCAGATGGTCGCCTGCGACGTCGGTCAGGGCGACGCCCTCGCGCTCGCCGCCGGACCCGGCCGCGCCGTCGTGGTGGACACCGGCCCCGTCCCCGCCCCGGTCGACCGCTGCCTCTCCGGCCTGCACGTGAAGGACGTTCCGCTGCTGGTCCTGACCCACCCGCACGCCGACCACATCGGCGGAACGTCCGGCGTCCGGCACGGGCGCACCGTCCAGGAGGTGGTGAGGACGTCCCTGACCGACGGCGCCGAGAACCGCTTCATCGCCGGTCTCCCGTCCCGTCCCGCGCTCGCCGGAGGGCAATGGCGCGTCGGCGACCTCACCCTCGTGATCCTCGCCCCTCTGGCCACCGGCCCCGCCCTGTCACCGCAGGACGACGGCACCACGATCAACAACGCCAGCGTCGTCCTCGTGGCCCGCCGTCCAGGATTCAGCGCCCTGCTCGCCGGCGACGTCGAGACCGAAGCACAGCGCGTCCTGGAGACGAGCGTTCCCCGCGTCCAGGTGCTCAAGGTCCCGCACCACGGCTCGCGCAGCCAGGATCCGCGCTTCCTGGCCGCCGCCCATGCGGCGATCTCGCTGGTCTCGGTCGGACGGGACAACGACTACGGCCACCCGGCCCCCTCGACGCTCGGCCTCCTGCACCGCCTTCGCACCCAGGTCCACCGCACCGACCAGGACGGCGACATCGCCATAGTCCGCACCCGAACCGGCATCGCCGCCGTCCCCCACCACTGACCCGCCCGCCTGACGGCGGGCGGTGACGTCCGGTGAGGGCGTCTGCTGGGAGGCAGGAGATTGACGCCGGGGGCGGGTTGGCGGAAGCGGCGGCAGGGATCGGGAGGTGGCGCGGGGAGGGGGCGGGGCGTGGCATGCTGCAAGGGTGTCCGAGGCCATCATCCTGATCGTGGGAGACGAAGAGCTGCTCGTGGAGCGGGCGATCGGCGAGGTCGCCGCGTCCGTGCGGGCGAAGGACCCGGACGCCGAGGTCATCGACCTGGCGCCGGGCGGGCTGGAGCCCGGGCGGATCTCAGAGCTGACGTCGCCGTCGCTGTTCGGGGGCGGGAAGGTGCTCGTGATCCGGTCCGCGCAGGACCTCGGCAAGGACCTCACCGCCGAGGTGCTCAAGTACGCCAAGGACCCGGCGGACGACGTGGTGCTCGTGGCCGTCCACCACGGCGGCGCCAAGGGCAAGGCCCTGGTGGACGGGCTGACGAAGCTGAAGGCGCGCAAGATCGCCTGCCCCAAGGTGACCAAGATGGGGGAGCGCGTCGACTTCGTGCGGACGGAGATCCGCCGGTCCGGCGGGAAGATCTCGCCGGACGCGGCGCGCGGGCTGCTGGACGCCGTCGGCAACGACCTGCGCGAGCTGGCGGCCGCGTGCAGCCAGCTCGTCGCCGACACCGGCGGGAAGGTCGACGACGCGGCCGTCGCGCGCTACTACCGGGGGCGCGCCGAGGTCAGCGGGTTCACCGTCGCGGACAAGGCGATCGAAGGGCAGCTCGCGGAGGCGCTGGAGCAGCTGCGGTGGGCGCTCGCGACCGGCGTGGCGCCCGTGCTGATCGTCAGCGCGCTCGCCCAGGGCGTGCGGGGGTTGGCGAAGGTCGGCGGTGCGCCCAGAGGCGCCCGTGGCGCCGCGCTGGCCAAGGACCTCGGGATGCCTCCGTGGAAGATCGAGCGCGTGCAGAAGCAGTTGCGCGGCTGGTCGGGCGACGGGGTGGCGCGCGCCCTCACCGCGGTGGCGGAGGCCGATGCCCAGGTGAAGGGCGGCGCGGCCGACCCCGCCTACGCGCTGGAGAAGACCGTCGCCGACATCGTCGCCGCCCGCAACTGACCGCCCCCCACCGCCCGCAGTTGACCGCCCGGCGTCACCCGTGGGTAACTGCCCCGCCTCTCCGTAGGTGACCGCCCTGCGTGGCCTGCGGCTTGATCGTCGTCCTTGCCCGCGTGTGACTGCCGTACGTCTTCGGTTTGATTACCCTGCGCGGCCATCGACTCGATCACCGTCTGCTGCCCACGGCTGACCGCTCTGCGTCGTCCGTCGGTGACTGCCGTCCGTCGCGCGTGGGTGATCCCGTGCGCTGCCCGCGGGTGACTGCCGTCTGGTGCCGTGGGGGATCGCTCTGCGGTGTCCGAGGGTGACCGCCCTGTGCGTCTGTCGCGTGGGTGACCGTCGTTTGTCGGGTGTTCGGCGGGGATCGAGGCGCTGGGCGTGTGGCGTCAGGGCACAGCGGCTCGGGTACGGGTTGGCGCTCGGTGGGCGGGCGGCGGCCCTGTTGAGGGGTTTAACGCCGCGCGCGGTGTGCGGGAGGCGGTGTGCGCGGGGCGGCGTGCGCTTGGCTCGCGGGTCAGGGGGACTCGGCGGCGGTCTTGAGGCCGTTGGCCTCCATGGTGACGTAGCGGCGGGTCCGGGAACCCATGAGGAGGGCGATCAGCGGGGCGAGGGGGCCGGTCTGGTCGAGGGTGAGGCGGAGGGTGCTGCCGCCCGACGGGCGGGGGAGGACTTCGTGGCCGCCGGTCGTGGTGACGCCGGGGGACGAGGATCGCCAGGTGAAGTTCTCGTTCTCGGTGAACGTGGTGACCGTCCAGACCGCGGCGGGCATCCCGGGCTGGTGGACGCGGGCGCGGGCGCCTTCGCGGAGAGGGGCGTCGAGGAGTTCGACGCGGTTCATCGAGGCGGTCAGGTCGGGCCAGCGCTCGACGTCCTTCAGCAGGTTCCAGACGGTCTCGGGGGCGGCGTCGATGTCGACGGCGATCTCGAAGTGCACGGTGGGCTCCCGGTGGTCAGCGTGGTGCGGATCCTGGTCAGCAGGCCGGTGACGAGGGGGTCGGCGTCGCGGCCCGGCAGGTGGACGGCGTAGTAGGGGACGGCGGGCAGGTCGATGATCTCGCGGAGGACGACCCCCGGCGGCGGGACGACGCAGCCGTTCACGACGGCGAGACCGGCGCGCAGGGACACGAAGTGCAGCAGGAGCGGCCAGCCCTCCGCCTCGACGGCGGCCGTCCACGGCACGCCGGCGGCGCGGAGCGCGCGCTCGAGGGCGACGCGGTGCGGGCCGGCCGGCGGCGGGACGACCAGGGACGCGCCGGCGAGGTCGGCGAGGGCGAGGGACGGGCGGGCGGCGAGCGGATGGTCGTCCGGGACCGCGAGGGCCTGCGGGTACGCGGCCAGCGGGACGGTCGCGAGGTCGGCGGGCAGGACGTCCAGGACGGCGACGCCGAGGTCGGCGCGGCCGGTGCGGACGGCGGTGAGGGTGCGCGCGCGGTCGCCGTTGATCAGCCGGACGCCGTGCCGGACGGCGTCGCCGAGCAGGTAGAGGTAGGCGCCCTCGCCGGCGGCGAGGACGGGGAGCCGGGACGGCGCGGTGCCGTCGAGGTCGGCGAGGAACGCGGAGACGCGGGCGTCGAGGTCGCGGGCGAGGCGGGCGACAGCCTCGCCGGCGGGGGTGAGGGCGATGCGGCGGCCGTGCCGGGTGTAGAGGGGGCGGCCGAGCGTCTCGGCGAGCTTGCGGATCTTGACGTGCAGGGCCGGCTGGGAGATGTGCAGGTCCTCGGCGGCGCGGGTGAAGTTGAGGCGCTCGGCGAACGCGGCGAAGGAGGCGAGCGCGTCGGTGGACACGCGGCTCAGCTCCATAGACGAGAACTATAGACCGCCGAGCATTCGATAGTTCAGTTCTAGCGGTGACGCGGCCAGGCTCAAGGCATGGAACCTCGTCTCGGCATCGATTTCGGCCGCGTGATCCAGGGCGTCTCGGCTCCGGGGACGGCGGACACGGCGTTCCTCGGCGGGTCCTTCGCGCAGGCGCTGGCGTCGCCCGCGGCGGACGGCGTGTACGACGTGCTGCCGGGGCTCGTGGACGCGTTCGGCGGCCGCGCGTGGATCATCTCCAAGTGCGGCGACCGGGTCCGCGAGCGGACGCTGGCGTGGCTCGACCACCACGACTTCTACGGCAGGACCGGGCTGGCCAGGGGGAACGTGCGGTTCTGCCGGAAGCGGCCCGAGAAGGCGCTGCACTGCGCGGAGCTCGGGATCACCCACATGATCGACGACCGGCTGGACGTGCACCGGGCGATCCGCGACGTCGTCCCGTACCGGTACCTGTTCGGGCCGCAGAACGGCGAGGTCCCGGACTGGGTGCGGCACGTCCCGTCGTGGGCGGACGCCGCGGCGATCAGCGAAGATATTCCGGCGGGACGGCGTCGGCCAGCCACACGCCGTTCGCGCTGACGCGGAACTCGTGGCCGTCGGCGGCCATCCGCCCGGCCTCGACGACCAGCACGACGGGCCGCCCGCGGCGGGCGCCGACGCGCCGCGCCGTCTCGGTGTCGGGCGACAGGTGGACGGCGTGCCGGTCCATGCGCCGCAGGCCCTCGCGCCGGATCGCGGGGGCGGCGGCCTCGGTGGTGCCGTGGTACAGCAGCTCGGGCGGCGGGACGGCGGGGAGCCCGAGGTCGACGTCGATGCTGTGGCCCTGGACGGCCCGGATCCGGTCGCCGTCGAGGGCGTAGCGCCGCTTGTCGTTGACGGCGACGACGTGCTCGAGCTCGGCGCGGGTGAACGGGAAGCCGTGCCGGGCGGCGGCGTCGAGCAGGTCGGGGACGCTCGCCCAGCCGCCGGCGTCGAGGGTGAGGCCGATCCGCTCGGGGCGGTGCCGCAGGTGCTTGGCGAGGTACTTGGAGATCTTCACCGTACGGCGAGCGTCCATGGGTCCCCGACCGCCTTCCCGCCCGGGCATGCGTCAGGGCCGGTCACGGTGGACCGGCCCCGGGCGTGCGCGTCTACCTGAGCGCCGTGCTCACTTCGCCTGCAGGGCGGCGGCCTGCTTGGCGATCGCCGACTTGCGGTTGGCGGCCTGGTTCTTGTGGATGACGCCCTTGCTGACGGCCTTGTCCAGCTTGCGGGCGGCGGCGCGCTGCGCGGCGACGGCGGCCTCGATCTCGCCGGACTCCGCGGCCTCGCGGAACTTGCGGATCGCGGTCTTCAGCTCCGACTTGACGGCCTTGTTGCGCAGCCGCGCCTTCTCGTTCTGCTTGTTCCGCTTGATCTGGGACTTGATGTTAGCCACGTCGTAGTGCCTCAGCCTTGGTTGCGATCATGGCCTGCCGTCTCGGCAGGCGCGAACAGGATGTCTGACGGGGGCGGACGGTGCCCCCGGGGCACGACGCTACGCCACACGCAGTCGCACAGCCTACCAATCGGGCCCGTCCGCCGCGAACCGGCCGGGTCCGGCGGGCCCGGGGGCGCCGCGGAGGCCGTGCACGGAGCATCAGGTCCGGCATGGGACTATGGATGTACAGATCCATTGTCCACCTGTGAGTTTGCGAACGGACCCCGGTGCCAGCGCCTGAGCCTGACAAGACCGATCCCGCGATCATCCGCAACTTCTGCATCATCGCGCACATCGACCATGGCAAGTCGACGCTCGCGGACCGCATGCTGCAGTTGACCGGCGTCGTCGAGGAGCGCCAGATGCGCGCCCAGTACCTCGACCGGATGGACATCGAGCGCGAGCGCGGCATCACGATCAAGAGCCAGGCGGTACGGCTGCCGTGGAGCTCCGGCGGCACCGACTACGTGCTCAACCTGATCGACACCCCCGGCCACGTCGACTTCTCCTACGAGGTGTCGCGGTCGCTGGCGGCGTGCGAGGGCGCGGTGCTGCTGGTGGACGCGGCGCAGGGCATCGAGGCGCAGACGCTCGCGAACCTGTACCTGGCGCTCGAGGCGGACCTGCACCTGATCCCGGTGCTGAACAAGATCGACCTGCCCGCGGCGCAGCCGGAGAAGTACGCCGAGGAGCTGGCCGGGATCATCGGCTGCGACCCGTCCGACGTGCTGCGGGTGTCCGGCAAGACCGGCGAGGGCGTGCGCGAGCTGCTCGACAAGATCGTCGCGGACGTGCCGGCGCCGGTCGGCGACCCGGACGGCCCGGCCCGCGCGCTGATCTTCGACTCGGTGTACGACACCTACCGCGGCGTGGTCACCTACGTCCGGATCGTGGACGGCCACCTGTCGCGCCGCGAGAAGAGCCTGATGATGTCGACGGGCGCGGCGCACGACACGCTGGAGGTCGGCGTGATCTCCCCGGAGCCGAAGCCCGTCCAGGGGCTCGGCGTCGGCGAGGTCGGCTACCTGATCACCGGGGTGAAGGACGTCCGGCAGGCGCGGGTCGGCGACACGGTGACCGTCGCGGGCCGTCCGGCGCCGGACGCGCTCGGGGGCTACCAGGACCCGAAGCCGATGGTGTTCTCGGGCCTGTACCCGGTGGACGGCGACGAGTACCCCGAGCTGCGCGACGCCCTCGACAAGCTGCGGCTGAACGACGCGGCGCTGATCTACGAGCCGGAGACGTCGGCGGCGCTCGGCTTCGGGTTCCGCTGCGGGTTCCTCGGGCTGCTGCACATGGAGATCGTCCGGGAGCGGCTGGAGCGCGAGTTCGGCCTGTCGCTGATCTCGACGGCGCCGAACGTCGTCTACCGGGTGGTCATGGAGGACGGGTCGGAGCACACCGTCACCAACCCCAGCGAGTTCCCCGAGGGCAAGATCGGCGCGGTGTACGAGCCGGTGGTGAAGGCGACGCTGCTGTCGCCGTCCGACCACATCGGCGCGATCATGGAGCTGTGCCAGGGGCGCCGCGGGGTCCTGCTCGGCATGGACTACCTGTCGGAGGACCGGGTCGAGATCCGCTACACGCTGCCCCTCGCCGAGATCATCTTCGATTTCTTCGACCAGCTGAAGTCGCGGACCCGCGGGTACGCCTCGCTGGACTACGAGCCGAGCGGCGAGCAGGAGTCCGACCTGGTGAAGGTCGACATCCTGCTGCAGGGCGAGTCGGTGGACGCCTTCAGCCAGATCGTCCACAAGGACAAGTCCCGCGAGTACGGCCTGATGATGACGGCCAAGCTCAAGGAGCTGATCCCGCGGCAGCAGTACGAGGTGCCCATCCAGGCCGCGATCGGGGCGCGCATCATCGCGCGCGAGAACATCCGCGCCATCCGCAAGGACGTCCTCGCCAAGTGCTACGGCGGCGACATCTCCCGCAAGCGCAAGCTGCTGGAGAAGCAGAAGGAGGGCAAGAAGCGGATGAAGACGATCGGGCGGGTGGACGTCCCGCAGGAGGCGTTCGTCGCCGCGCTGTCCACCGGTGGCGAGTCCACCGACAAGGGACGCAAGTAGCGACCCCCGCGGCCGGGCGGAGCGCCGCCCGGCCGGATTCTCCGGCGACCGGCCACGTGCCGACCGGTTACGTGCCGACCGCTACTTCACGATCGGCTATTTGACGATCGGCCAGGCGACGACGACCGGGACCTCCCGGAACTCGCCGCGGTTGGCGGCCCGCGCCGCGTAGACGAGGAAGAACAGCACGACCGCGGTGAAGACCAGCGGCACCCAGATCAGGACGTCGACGGCGAGCGCGAGCAGGCCGCCGACGATCCAGACGGCGATCGCCGCGATGCCCATGTTCAGGCCCTGCGCGGCGTGCCGGCGGACGAACGGCGAGCGCGCCTTGCCGAGGTAGACGATGGCGGGCGCGATGGCGCCGACGAGGAACTGGCCGAGGTAGGCCATCAGCGACCAGGTCTTGTCGTCGTCGCTGACGGGACCGAAATGGCCGGGCATCTGCGCGGTGCCGCGCCCCTGGGCCGGCTGCTGCCAGCCCTGGCCCGGGCCGTCCTGCGGCGGCTGCTGCCACGCGCCACCGGGCTGCGGCTGCTGCCAGGCCGATCCGGGCTGCTGCCACGGGCTCTGCTGCTGGGGCGGCTGCTGCCATCCGGGCTGCTGTCCCTGGCCGGGCGACGGGGGAGGCCCGTAGGCCATGGCGGGTGTCCTCTCCGGGTTCGCTGAGCGAGCTTTGGCGAATAGTACGACTCCTAGGACGCATCCGGAGTTCGCCCGGTTTCCCGTCTTTCCTGCCCCCGCCGCCCGGCGGACGGCCCGTAACGGCCGGCGCCGGCCGTCAGGGACGCCAGAGGACGCCCGACGGGCTCTGCGGCGTGAGCGCGACCGAGCCCTTCCACGTCAGGAACGAGCTCCCCGGCAGGTACGACGAGTCCAGGAAGAAGCCCCGGTTGACGGCGGTGACGGTGGCGGGCGCGCCGTTGTCGCCGAGCCCGGTGGGCCGCCGGATCGCCTCGACGCTCGCGATGTCGGACGGCCGCGTGCCCTCGGGCAGCTCGACCGTCGTCGCGACGGGCCCGTCCCGGTCGATCGACCAGGTCGGCTGGTCGTGGTCGGACCGGTACAGCCGCGACGGGTCGGACTTCAGCCGCACCCCGAGCGCGACGCCCGGCACGGACCCGGTCCCGGTGGCGGCGCCGGTGGTCTTGGCGAACTCGGCGAACAGGTACGTGCGCTGGTCGCCGACCGCCGTCGTCGCGGGATCGGACGGGTTCTCGATCTTGCCTTCGCGGAGCATCTCCTGCGCCATGACCCGGTACGTCCACGGCTGCTGGTCCATCACGTACTCGCGGGTGCGGTCCTGCGGGCGCGTGGCGGTGACGTCCGGCATGAAGCGCAGCGGCGAGTCCGGCGTGACGGCGTCGCACATGTTGTTGTTCACCGTGCACGTCTGGAGGACCGGGTGGTCGGCCTCGTACTTGCCGGTGAACTGCAACGTGGCGTGGTTCGGCGCCTGGTAGACGCCGGTGCCGTCCACGCGGTTCCCCTGGGCGTCGACCTCGACGCGGTAGATCCACTCGATGTCGGTGGTGCGTCCCCAGCGGGCCATGAGGGCGGGCGTGTCCGTTCCGCCGTCCTCGTTGCTCCAGACGACCGAGTATTCGAGGATCTGGTGGCCGGGGGTGGTGGCGGGCCTGGTCTCGTGCCACGCGATCAGCGGGGTGTCGGTCGTGGCGTTCTGGTACGCGTCGCCGGTCACCGCGAGGGTCCGTCCCACCACGACGGGCGCGTAGCGCAGGACGAGCTGGTCGGCGGCGGGCATCCGGACGCCGGTGCGCGCGAGCCGCACCCGCTGCGCGGCGGGGGCGCTGCCCTTGGCGAACCGCAGGGTGACCTTGTGCCGGCCCCTGCCGACGCGGCCGAGGGCGAGGCTGCGGGGCGTCGGGTCGGACGACGGGACGACGAGGTCGGTGACGTGCCGGCCGTCCACCGCGATGGACACCACGGCGGACTCGGCGCCCTTCTTCGCCCACGACACCCCGGGCGCGGACGCGGTGAAGCCGATCAGGGCCTCACCGGCGCGGCCGGCGGTGAAGGTGAACGAGCGGGCGGGACCGCCCCGCTGGACGTTGATCGTCCGGGCGGCGGCGTCGGCGGAGGGAGCGGTGTCGGCGGAGGGAGCGGCTTCGGCGGGGGCGGCGAGGGCGAGGGGAGCGGCGGCGAGGGCGGCGGCGGACAGGGCGAGGGCTGTGTGACGCGCACGGCTTCTCATGATCGGGAAACCTAGGGCGGCCGGATTGCCCGCCGGTGACGGGCCGGTCCCCGGTGGATGTCGGGATCGTTGCCGCAAGGACGATCTTCGGAACGCCCCCGCGCCCCCGGCTCCGGGCAAGACGGCTCAGGCGCCGGCCCAGAGCGGGGCGAACGGCGCCGGATGCTGCATCGACACGGCCGCGAACCGCTCCTCCCCATCGGCGGACCGCCGCGCGGGGCGCGGCGACCGGCCGTCGGGCCCGTACAGGGTGAGGCCCAGCCCGGGCAGCCGCACGGCCCGCCCGCGCCGCACCACCTCGTGGCCCAGCTCGGCGAGGAGCGTGGTCACGTCGCCGGCGGGCTCGTCCAGCAGGTCGATCCCGTCGAGCCGGAACCGCATCTCCGGATTGCCGCTCCAGCCGGGCCGCCGCGTCCCGCAGATCTCCGCCACCCGCTCGGCCCCCGTCTCGGACCGGTCCGTCGACAGCGACAGCACCCCGCGCCCGACCTGCACGCTGCGGTGGTCGGCCCACCCGCACAGGAACTGCGCCCTCGGCGGCGGCGTGCCGCACCGCTCCGCGACGGCGTCGAGCGTCGCCCAAGCGTCCGACGCCGGGGTGCTGAACAGCAGGTGGGCGTCCGGGAGCAGCGCGCCGCGGCCCGGCTCCAGCGTGATCACGAACGGGGCGACCCGGCCCGGGAACCGCGCCGGGTCCGCCTCCCGGAGCGTGACCAGGCCCTCCCACTCGACCGGGTCGTCCACCGCGAACCAGGTGATCGCGGCCTCCGCGCCGAGGTCGCCGAAGGTCGCGTCGGTGAGCCGCTCGGCGATCACGGCGCGCATCCCCTCGGCGGTCTCGGCGAGCCTGCGCCGCCACCACGGCGGCTCGGGATCGGAGCGCCCGCCGGTCTGCCAGAGGGTGCCGGGGCCGTCGAACTCGGTGCGCCGCTCCGCGCCCTTGTCGTCCACGACGACGTAGTGCCATCCGCCGGGACCGCCGCGCAGCAGCACGCGCGCGGGCACACGCCCCCAGTCCACCGGCCCCTCGTTCCGCATTCGGACGACCCTATCCGCCCAAGAGGGGCGGCACGCATCATTGCGGCCCGTGCCGCCCGCGTTCCGCCCGGCTCGACCAAGATCGTCCCGCCCGGGCGGCGATCGCGGCCGGCGGTTTCGCCGCGACACGGCCGGCGCTCCTCGATCCGGGCCCGGATGTCGGTACCGTCGGGGGCAGTGCGTCGACGGTACCGGAGGTTCGAGCGTGACCCACTCCGAGCAGGTCCTGCGTTCCCCGGAGGAGCGCGAGACCGTGAACGGCGCCGTGCGCGCGCTGCGCTCGGCCGCGCCCCTGGGCTGGGAGCGGCTCGGCTTCGAGTTCCGTGCCACCGTCGGCATCGACAGCGCGTCCTTCGAGGTGGAGGACGCCGCCGGCGAGCGCCGCAAGGCCACGCCGCCCGGCCAGGCCGTCGGCAAGATGGACGAGCTGCGCCGCGTGATGTACCGGCGCGGCAAGGGCGCGTGGTTCACCGCCCGGCTGGAGATCGAGCGCTCGGGCCGGTTCAGCGCCGAGTTCGACTACGACGGCGAGCCCGAGTTCACGCCGCCGCTGACGCCGTCCGCCTACGCGCTGGACCTCGACCGCTTCCCCCGCACCGACGCGCACATCCCCGCCTGGCTCCGCCGCAAGCTCGACCAGGCCTGACCATCCCGCCGCGGGCGGCAGACTGTAGGGGTGCCCTCTACGCTGCCCGACGGTGATCCCGTACCCGCCGACGGCGCGCTGCCCGGCAGCGCGCTGGAGGGCCTGGGCACGCGGCCGTTCGCGTTCTACGTGCACGTGCCCTTCTGCGTGACCCGGTGCGGGTACTGCGACTTCAACACCTACACGGCCACCGAGCTCGGACCGGGCGCGAGCCGCGACTCCTACGCCGACACCGCCGTCGCCGAGGTCCGCATGGCCCGCAGGGTGCTCGGCGACGCGGACCTCCCGGTCCAGACGGTCTTCGTGGGCGGCGGCACCCCGACCCTCCTCGCGCCCGACGATCTCGGACGCGTCCTGGCGGCCATCGACGCCGAGTTCGGCCTCGCTCCGGGCGCCGAGGTGACCACCGAGGCCAACCCCGAGTCGGTGGACGAGTCCTACGTGGCGAAGCTCCGCGAGGTCGGCTTCACGCGCGTCTCCTACGGCATGCAGAGCGCGCGCGAGCACGTCCTGGCCGTCCTGGAGCGGACCCACACGCCGGGCCGCGTCCCCCAGGTCGTCGAGTGGACGCGCAAGGCGGGCTTCGAGCACATCAACCTCGACCTCATCTACGGGACGCCGGGGGAGACCGACGACGACTGGCGCGCGTCCCTGGAGGCCGCCCTCGCCTGCGAACCCGACCACGTGTCCGCGTACGCGCTCATCGTCGAGGAGGGCACCCGCCTGGCGGCGCAGGTGCGGCGCGGCGAGCTCACCGCCCCCGACGACGACGCCATGGCCGACCGCTACCTGATCGCCGACGACCTTCTGCGCGCGCACGGCCTGCACTGGTACGAGATCTCGAACTGGGCCTCGTCCCCGGAGGCCGCCTGCCGCCACAACCTCCTGTACTGGACGGGCGCGGACTGGTGGGGCGTCGGCCCCGGCGCCCACAGCCACGTCGGCGGCACCCGCTGGTGGAACGTCAAGCACCCCGCCGCATACGCCGCCCGCCTCGCCGAGGGCACCACGCCCGCGTACGCGCGCGAGATCCTCAACGCCGACGACCGCCGCATCGAGCGGATCATGCTCGAACTCCGCCTCGCGGACGGCTGCCCCGCCGATCTCCTCGACGACGCCGCCGTCCGCCGCGCCATCGCCGACGGCCTCGTCGACCCGGCCCCGTACGAGCGCGGCCGCGCCGTCCTCACCCGCCGAGGCCGCCTCCTGGCCGACGCCGTAACCCGCGACCTGACCTGACCCACCCGCCCCGACCAGAACCGTGGCCCCGCACACGGCCGAGCAAAACGGAGCGGCGTCCCCGGCTCGAACCCCACCCCGACAGTTCGAACCCACGCCCGAGAGTTCGAACCTCAGCCCGAGCAGTTCGAACCCACGCCCGAGAGTTTGAACCCCAGCCCCGGCAGTTCGAACCCCAGCCCCGGCACGGGTAGGCACGCGGAGCGAGTGCAGCGAGCGCAGCGGGCATGCCCGACGGTTGACAGGCTGTTTCGCGCGGAGCGCCAGCGGAGCGGGAAACAGCCTGTCAACCGTGACGGGGGTTCCAGGGGGTCGCCCCCTGGGCTAGCAACTCACGAAGTCGATGAGCTCCTCGACGCGGCCGAGGAGGGCCGGTTCGAGGTCGGTGTAGGTGGTGACGGAGCCGAGGATGCGTTTCCAGGCCGCGCCCGTCTCGCAGTCCCAGCCGAGCGCCTCGACGACGCCCTCCTTCCACGGGACGCCGCGGGGGACGCGGGGCCAGGCGGGGATGCCGACGGCGGCGGGCTTGACGGCCTCCCAGATGTCGATGAACGGGTGGCCGGTCACGAGGACGTGCGGGGACGACACCCGCGCGGCGATCCGGCTCTCCTTGGAGCCCTCCACGAGGTGGTCGACCAGCACGCCGAGGCGGCGGCCCTCGTCCGGCGCGAACTCCTCGACGATCGCGGGCAGGTCGTCCACGCCTTCGAGGTACTCGACGACGACGCCCTCGACGCGCAGGTCGTGCCCCCAGATCTTCTCGACGAGCTCGGCGTCGTGGACGCCCTCCACGTAGATGCGGCTCTCCTTGGCGACGCGGGCGCGCAGCCCCTGGACCGCGATCGACCCGGACGCCGAGCGGGCCGGGGCGGCGGGCGCCGCGGCGGGCCGGACGAGGGTGACCGGCTTGCCGTCGATCAGGAATCCGGCCTTGGTGAGCGGGAACACCCGGCGCTTGCCGAACCGGTCCTCCAGCGTGACGCCGAACTTGTCGCAGCCGACGACGGCGCCGCAGAAGCCGCTGTCGGGATCCTCGGCGACCAGGCCCGGCTCGGCCGGCACCTCGGGGATCCGCCCCTTGCGGGGGCGGCGCCAGTCGCCGGCGAGCACGTCGTCTCCGTAGTTCTTGCTCCGCACGGTTCCGCACACTAACGGCCGGGATAAGATCACGCAGCCGCGCGCGGCCCGGCGGCGGGCCGCGGCCCCCGGAACGTCCCCTCCGGGCCGTACACTTGGCACTCGGAACTACGGAGTGCCAGCAAGGCCCCGTCGGCGGTATATCTGGACGTGAGGACCTGTGGAAGGTGCAGAAGGAGGTGACCGGGTGCTGGACGACCGGAAACTCGCGGTGCTGCGCGCCATAGTCGAGGACTATGTCTCCACGAACGAGCCGGTGGGCTCCAAGGCCCTGGTGGACCGGCACAACCTCGGCGTCTCTTCCGCGACGATTCGCAACGACATGGCGGTGCTGGAGGAGCAGGGGTACATCGCCCAGCCGCACACCAGCGCGGGGCGGGTCCCCACCGACAAGGGATACCGGCTGTTCGTCGACCGGCTGTCCACGATCAAGCCGCTGTCGGTCGCGGAGCGCCGCGCGATCGAGACGTTCCTGTCCGGGGCCTACGACCTCGACGACATCGTCGGCCGCACGGTCCGGCTGCTCGCGCAGCTGACCCGGCAGGTCGCGGTCGTGCAGTACCCGTCGCTGACCCGCTCGTCGGTGCGGCACGTGGAGCTGGTCCCGGTCGCCGAGGGCCGGCTGCTGCTGGTGCTGATCACCAATACCGGGCGGGTCGAGCAGCGCGTCATCGAGACGGGGAAGATCTCCGAGGAATCCGTGGGGCACCTGCGGGCGTTGCTCAATACGTGCCTGGACGGGCTGGGTTTCGGCGACGTGCCGTCCGCCGTGGCGGACCTGCCGGACAAGGTGGGCCCGGACGAGCGGCCGGTGGCGGCCGCGGTCCTGTCCGTCCTGCTGGAGACCCTCGTCGAGAACCACGAGGAGAAGATCGTCTTCGCCGGCGCGGCGAACCTGGCCGCCGTCGACTTCTCGCAGAGCCTGCGGGAGGTGCTGGTGGCGCTGGAGGAGCAGGTGGTCCTCATGCGGCTGCTCGGCGAGACCGGCGACTCCTCTACTCTTACGGTGCGGATCGGCACCGAGAACCCCGATGAGGGGCTCCGTTCGACCTCGGTCGTCGCAGCCGACTACGGCGTCGGCGACCTCACGCTGGCCCGGCTGGGTGTGCTCGGGCCGACACGCATGGATTACCCCGGCACGATGGGAGCGGTACGGGCAGTGGCACGCTACGTGGGACAGATCCTGGCGGGGTCGTAAGTGGCCAACGACTACTACGCGACCCTCGGCGTCCGCCGGGACGCCAGCGCCGACGAGGTCAAGAAGGCGTACCGGCGGCTCGCGCGCGAGCTGCACCCGGACGTCAACCCGGACCCGGAGACGCAGGAGAAGTTCAAGGAGATCACCCAGGCCTACGAGGTGCTCTCCGACCCGAAGAAGCGCGAGATGTACGACCTCGGCGCTGATCCGTTCGCGCCGGGCGGCGGCGCGGGCGCGGGCGCCGGGGGCTTCGGCGGCGCCGGGTTCCCGTTCAGCGACATCATGGACGCGTTCTTCGGCACCGCGACCTCCCGCGGTCCCCGTTCGCGCGCGCGCCGGGGCCGCAACGCGACGCTGCGCGTCGAGCTGGACCTGGCGGAGACCGCCTTCGGCACGACCCGCGAGCTGTCCATCGACACCGCGGTCGCCTGCACGACCTGCGAGGGGACGGGCTGCGCGCCCGGCACCCACCCGGAGACCTGCGAGACCTGCCACGGCCGCGGCGAGGTCCAGCAGGTGCAGCGCTCCTTCCTCGGGCAGGTCATGACGGCCCGGCCGTGCCCCGCCTGCGGCGGGTTCGGCTCGGTGATCCGGCACCCGTGCACCGAGTGCTCCGGCGACGGCCGGGTCCGCACCCGGCGCACCGTCAAGGTCAAGATCCCGGCGGGCGTGGAGAACGGCATCCACATCCAGCTCGCCGGCGAGGGCGAGGTCGGCCCCGGCGGCGGCCCGCCCGGCGACCTGTTCCTGGAGATCGCCGAGAAGCCGCACCCGATCTTCGAGCGGGAGGGCGACGACCTGCACTGCACGGTCGAGATCCCGATGACCGCCGCCGCGCTCGGCACCAGCGTCACGATCGAGACGCTGGACGCCGCCGAGGAGGTCGACATCAAGCCCGGCACGCAGTCCGGGCAGGTGATCACGCTCTACAACCGGGGCGTGCGGCACCTCAACGAGAGCGGCCGCGGCGACCTGATGATCCACGTGAACGTGGAGACGCCCGGCAAGCTCGACGAGGAGCAGGAGGAGCTGCTGCGCCGGCTCGCCGCGCTGCGCGGCGAGGAGCGCCCGCCCGGCAAGTTCGCGCCGGGGCAGCGCGGCATGTTCTCCCGCCTCAGGGACGTTTTCAACCAGCACTGAAGAGCCACCGTGGCGGGCTACCGCGAGGGCCGCGACGGCACGCCGCCGGCTCCGGGCGGGCCCGCCGCCGGCGGCCCGGGGGGAGGGCGATGAGTCCGCCGGTGTTCCTCGCCGACCCGGCGCGGCTGCGCGCCGACCGGGTCGTCCTGGACGGCGCCGAGGGGCGGCACGCCGCGACCGTGCGGCGGCTGCGTCCCGGTGAACGGGTCGACCTGACCGACGGCGCCGGGCTGCTCGCCGAGTGCGTGGTCGCGGCGGCCGACCGGGCGTCGCTGACCCTGGACGTGCTGTCCCGCCGCACGGACCCGGCGCCCGCGCCGCGCCTCGTGGTCGTCCAGGCGCTGCCGAAGGGCGACCGGGGCGAGCTGGCCGTGGAGACCATGACGGAGGCCGGCGTCGACGAGATCGTCCCGTGGGCGGCGGCCCGGTGCGTGACCCAGTGGCGCCCGGAGCGCCGCGAGAAGGCCCTCGGGCGGTGGCGCAACGCCGCCCGGGAGGCGGCGAAGCAGGCGCGCCGCAGCCGCCTGCCGGAGGTGCCGGATCTGGCGTCCACCGCCGACGTCGCCGACCGGATCGCCGCCGCGTCGCTCGCGCTCGTCCTGCACGAGGACGCCCAGGAGCCGCTCAGCGCCGTCCAGCCGCCCGAGGACGGGGACATCGTCCTGGTGGTCGGCCCCGAGGGCGGGATCGCCGACGAGGAGCTGGAGCGGTTCGCCGCGGCGGGCGGGCGCCCCACGCGGCTCGGCCCGACGGTGCTGCGGACCTCGACGGCCGGGGTGGCCGCCGCGTCCGTGCTGCTGGCCGCCACCGGCCGCTGGTGACCCGCCCCCGGCGAGACCGAGAGGCGGGCCGGCGGCGAGCGCGGGCGTGGTCAGGGCGGGCCGGGGCTAGGGTGCGGAGGCGCCGGTGCCCTGGTCGGTGGTGACGGCGGGAGCGCTGCTGGTGGGCGTCGTCGGCTGCTCGGTCGGCTGCGTGGGCGTCGTCGGCGGCGGAGTCGTCGGGGTCTCCGTCGGCGTCGGGCTCGTGGTGGGGCTGCCGCTCGGGCACGGCGAGGCGGACGCCTTGCCGTGGTGCGCCGCCTGGGACGGGGACGTCTTCGTGCCGCCCGCCCCGGGGGACTTGCACGGCGCGGGGCTGGACGAGACCGAGGGGGACGTCGCCGTCGAGGCGGAGGCCGACCCGGACACGCCGGGCTGGGACGGCGTGGGCGAGCCGGGGAGCACCGGGCGGCCCTGCGAGTCGACGCGGTCGCCGGTGTGGTCGCCGTGGTCGTCGCCGGACGGGCCGTTGCTGCCGACCGAGTGCTGGATGAGGTCGATCGTCTGCGGCGCGGTCACGCCGAGGCCGGCGATCGCCACGGCCGCGGCCACGGCGAGCGCGGGCCGCGCCCAGGTGAGGGCGAACCGGTCCAGCCCGAACCAGGCGGTGCCGAACCGTTCCAGGCCGAACCAGCGTCGGCGGCGCGGATCGGCTATCCGGGCCCGGATGCGCTCCAGGCCGTCGTCGGCGGGTGTGACCGAGTCCGCCTCCGCGTGCAGGGCGCGGCGCAGGATCTCGCCGTGCTCGTCGTGGGGGTCGGTGGTCATGAGAACTGCTCCAGGACGTTGCGTAGCGCGGTCATGCCGCGCGCCGTATGGCTCTTCACGGCGCCTCGGGAGATCCCCATCGCGTTGGCGATCTCCGCTTCGGACAGATCGGCGTAGTAGCGGAGGACGAGCGCCTCCCGCTGGCGTGCGGGGAGCCGGGAGAGCGCGTCGATCACCGCCGAGCGTTCGAGCTCGCCGATCGCCCCGGCCTCCGCGCTCGGCGCGTCCGGCAGCCCCTTCGGGGCGTACTTCTCGACGACGGCGCGGTGCCGCAGCACCGATCGCGACCGGTTGACCACGGACTGGCGCAGGTACGACAGGGCCTTGTCGGGGTCGCGCAGTCGGCGCCAGCCGCCGTGCATCGCCACGAACGCGTCCTGGACGACCTCCTCGGCCGTTCCCGAATCGCGCACGAGCATGGCGGCGAGACGCACGAGCGAGCGGTAGTTGGCGCTGTAGAGCGCGGTCACCGCCTGATCGGCGTCCCAGGCGACGGCCACGGCCCCCGCCGTTCCCCTGGCCACGAGGGTCTCGGTCACGTCAGTGGGACGCGCACCCTGGCCGCTGGGTTTACGAAAGGGCATTTTCCTGAGGACCTCGGTCACCTATCCGCCGCCTTCACCGTCCCCCGGCCGCCTTTCGGACGGACCTTTCGGACCGGCATCGAACCGGGTGTCCCCCACCCGCGCGAAGACGCGGCAACGCCTTCGGACCGGGGGGTACGCCCTGAGTTGACAACCTTAACCAGTGGCCGGTCGGAATGCGGCTCGACAACCGGAGATCGACGCCGGAAACCTTAGCGATCATGGGGCGCCGCGGACCATCCCCGCACCGGTCTCGATAGGATCTCGGGGCGCGGTTCCGGCCGCCGTGAGGGGAGACAGATGACCGACTGCCTGTTCTGCAAGATCGTTTCCGGGGACGTGCCCGCCAAGGTCGTCCGGGACTCCGAGCGCGTGCTGGCGTTCCGCGACATCAACCCGCAGGCGCCCACGCACGTGCTGGTCATCCCCAAGGACCACCACCCCACGGCCGCCGAGCTCGCCGCCGCCGACCCGGCGCTGCTGGCCGAGGTCCTGGGCGAGGCCCACCGGGTCGCCGTGGACGACGGCGTCGACGGCACCGGCTACCGCATCGTCTTCAACACCGGCGCGCAGGCCGGCCAGACGGTCTTCCACGTGCACGCGCACGTGCTCGGCGGGCGTGGCCTGAACTGGCCGCCCGGCTGACCGGTCCCGGACCGGCCGGGGGGGGCGGGGGCGCGGGGGGGGCCGGGGGGGGCGGGGGGATGGGGGGGGCGGCGCCCCCCCCGCGGCCGGGGAGGGGGACCTCTCCGTTGGTGGCGCCCGAGCGATCGATGATCCGGACCTTGGCGAACGTCTGGTCGAACTCGCTGAGGTAC
>NZ_JBEYYT010000027.1:0-46702 GCF_040645715.1 Spirillospora sp. NPDC046719
TCCTGCCCGATCGCCAGCCCGATCCGGCGGTGGCCCATTGCGGCCAGATGCCCGACGATCGCCTCCAGCGACGCGACGTCGTCATTGGAGATGAAGGGGGCGTCGATGTCGGGCCGGTACCCGTTCACGAGCACGACCGGTAGTGCCTGCTCGATCAGCCGCGCGTACCGGGCCCGGTCCGAGCGCGCGTTGGCGTGCAGCCCGTTGACGAAGATGATCCCGGCGACGCCGCGTTCCAGCAGCATCTCGATGTAGTCGTCCTCGGCGACGCCGCCCGGCGCCTGCGAGCACAGCACGGCCATGTACCCGTGCCGGGCCAGCGCGCTCTCGATGACCTCGGCGAACGCCGGGAAGATCGGGTTGGTCAGCTCCGGGATGATCAGCCCGATCAGCCCGGCCCGCTGCTGGCGCAGCCGGGCGGGCCGTTCGTAGCCGAGCACGTCCAGCGCGGTCAGCACCGCCTGGCGGGTGGACGGGGACACGCCCGGCTTGCCGTTCAGGACCCGGCTCACGGTCGCCTCGCTCACCCCGGCGTGCGCGGCGATGTCCGCCAGGCGTGTCGTCATAGATCTCAAATCACGTTTCTAGGTGCTGCGGTCGCGGCCGCCAGCCGCGCCGCCAGGGGGGTTCAGCCGGATCTCGATGTTGTTGGACATCGCTTCCGGCGCTGGCTCGGCGGTGACACGGGCCCGTACCGGACGGCCGGTTCCGGCCTCGACGAACGACAGGGGCGGGTGGTCTTCCTGCAGGTACTTGTCGCCCCATTGCATCAGCGACAGGAACACCGGCAGCAGGTCCTCGCCGGCCTGGGTCAGCCGGTACTCGTCGCGGGCCCGGCTCCCCGGCTCCCGATAGAGAACGGGCTCGACGACACCCGCGACCTTCAGCTGTTTGAGCGCCCGCGACACCGCGGGTGCCGAGGCCCCGATCCGTGCCACGAAGTCGTCGAACCTGGTTGTGCCATAGAAGCATTCGCGAACCACTAGGAACACCGTCTTGGTGCTGAGCAGGTCCAGCACCCGACCCGCCGAGCATCGGTCGCCGATCGCCCACGCATCCCGGTCGCTCAGCCGTTCCTCGAAGTTCATCGCCACCCCGTCAGTGTAACTAACGCTTGCGTTATTCAGCAGGGTGTGATTCGATCTAGCTAACGAGATCGTTAGTCAGGTGGAGGTGCCGTGGTTGCCGTAGCGGGCAAAGTGGTCGTGGTGACCGGAGGCCGACGTGGACTCGGCGCGGCGCTGGTCGACGAGGTGCTGGGGCGCGGGGCGCGAAAGGTGTACTCGACCGCGCGCTCGGCGTACATCGACGACCGTCCAGAGGTGGTCACCGCCGAGTTGGAGGTTCGCTCGGAGGCGTCGGTCGCCGCGCTCGCGGAGGCCGCCGCCGACGCGGAGATCGTGTTCAACAATGCTGGGATCCTGCTGCCGGGCCCGCTGCTGACGGGTGACTTCCAGCGCGCCGTCGTGACGTTCGACGTCAATGTCTTCGGGTCGCTGCGGATGGCGCGGGCGTTCGCGCCGATCCTGGCCGGGAACGGCGGGGGCGCACTGGTGAACGTGCACTCCGTGCTGTCCTGGCTGGCCGGTAGCGGCGCCTACGGGGCGTCCAAGGCGGCGGCGTGGTCCGTCACGAACTCGCTCCGACTCGAACTGGCTCGTCAGAACACCCAGGTCGTCGGCGTACACGCAGGGTTCATCGACACCGAGATGGTCTCCGCCATCGAGCTGCCGAAGGCGACGCCGGCGGAGGTGGCCGCGCGGATCGTCGATGGTCTGGAGGCTGAGGCCACGGAGGTGCTGACGGACGACGCCACAGTCGCCGCCAAGGCGGCGCTCTCCGGCCCTGTGGAGCACCTGGCCTTCTCGGTCGCCCGTTGAACACTCCAACCCGACAATCGAGGAGTGGCGAACCGCCATGCCGTTGTGGACTATTCATCACACACCCGGAATCTTCGCCGACGAGGAAAAGCGCCGACTCGCCTCACACATAGCCGATCACTATGAAAAGGTCGGGTTGCCCCGGTTCTATGTGGTCACACTGTTCCATGAAACCCGGCCCGAGGAGTTCTACGTCGGCGGGGAACCCACCCCGCTCGGGGTCCGCATCGCCATCGACCACATCGCCCGGCGCAGCCCCGACCGGGAGAGCCGGCGTCGGAACGCCCAGTGGATCAAGGGCATGCTGGAGCCCTACCTCGAACGGCACGCAGGGCTGCACTGGGAGTTCCACGTCGACGAGACCAGCGAAGACCTGTGGATGATCAACGGGATCGCACCGCCCCCCGCGGGCTCCGACGCTGAGAAGCTCTGGGCTGAGAACAATGCGGCGTCCCTCTACTGACTGCGCCGCCGGTACCGTGCCCGGAGTAGACGAGCCGGACTGCCATCAGGTGGCTGGTCTGCGCGTACTTGTGGGGGCTTACGGTCATTGGCCCTCCATGTGTCAACAGTGGCGATCAGAGAGGTGCCGATGACTGCAGAGTTGGGACTCCAGCGCCGCGCCACGCCGGCCCGAGCGATCACCTAGGTGAGCGCCGTAGCGCTGCATGCTCGCAGAAATGAGTAGGGCTGATAGACCGGACACTTCCGCCGGGCTGCGTCCGGTTTATCCTTGACCTCCGTTCTCGCAACCCCTCGCCTGGCGCAATTCTGGAAAATGGCGGGGTGATCGCTCGCCGGGGCGCGGGAGGCGGTGGTCGGTTTGTCCTTCCGCTGACGAGGAGGTCGCCGCGTGGAGCCCGGGATCGTCGTGGTGTTGAACGGCCTTACCGGCGCGCGGAAGGCGGGTGCTATCGCCGGGTTGGCCGTGGGAGCGTTTATGGCGGCCGCTTTGGGGGTCGCCTTCACTGTCGGTGTGACGATGGGGAGTTGTTCGCGGGCGGGCGTTGCCGCCTGGGCGGGTGGCGTGGCGGTGCTGATCGCCACCGTCGTGGTGTGGCCTTCGGTGCCGCGCCTGCGGCGCCGGTTCGCCCATCCTGCGGTGTGGCTGGAGGGGACGGTTCTGCACGCCCGCATGGGCGACGGGTTGCGGAGTTGCGACCTTGCGACCGCGCATGTCGTGATAGACGACGTCCCGCCCCGGCGGGGCCGGCAGTGGAATCCGGCGTTCCAACGGGCGGGGATCGTGACGGTCCCGGGGATCGCGCGTTTCCGGGTCGAAACCGACGCGGGGCCGATCGATTTCGCGCTGTATGACTCCCACCGGCGGGCGGAGGTGTCGCGGGAGGTGCTGAAGGCGTTGGCGGACGCGATTCTTGCCGGTCCGGACCGTTACGGGCAGGCCGGTCAGGACACCGAAGATGCTGTCCGGAAGCTGCGCGAGCGGGCGGTGGCGGCGTTGAAACTCCGGGGGCAGCCGCGGTGGCTTCGCTGAGCGGCTCGACACTGCGGAGGTCTAGCAGGTGCTGCGGTGCTTCACCCACGGCAGCCCCAAACACCCCACCTATCAAGGACTCGAAGAACTCGGCCGCACCCTGCTCACCATCCTCGCGTGCGAGCCGGCTGGATGCGCACTCGGCCAGCACGTGCACGGCGGCCCACACGTTTTCGAACTTAGAGTAGGGCAGTCGTTACCGGACTTTCTGTGTTCAAGTACGGCGATCTTGGAAATGGGAACGGTTGCGAAGGGTGGCACGTCCGAGAAGGGCGAACTGGGTGCGAGATATGCACCACGTGAGAAAGAGGAGCATCATGCCGCTTGCCGACCAGAACGGCCGCCTGTCGTCCCGGAAGCTCCTGCCCGGAGAAAAATGGCTTCCATCCGTCGCCGCCGGGTGGTTTATCGCGGTGGCCTTGACTGGCGCCACCTTCCTGTTGAGTTGGGGGATCGCAGGGAGCGTCGACGCCGGGTGCGATTATCATTACAACCGCCGCGGCCAGCGCTCCTGCGGAGTGCCGGACGACGGAATGGATAGTTTTATCGCAGTAATGATCGGAGTTTTCTCGTGGGGGCTTGCGGTGTGCGCACTGGGCTTCCGAGTGATGTTCAATGGTTCGTGGTGGCCTGCTCTCGGCGTCACCGTCGGTGCGGCCGCGGCCTTGGTGGTCTCCGTGATGGGAGGCGTCACCACGGGTGAAAAGGTCATGCTATTCATGGCCCTGGCGGCCGCCGTGGCCGTGCCATGGGTCACCCGCTACCGCAGTAACAAGCGATCCGAGAGGCAGGGGAATTGAGCGGGCAGAAGGGTGGAGGACGCGGCTGGCGGGCAGCCGAGCACGCTGATGGCGGCAGGTCGATCAGGGTGGTGGCCGTTGCGTCACCTCGCTGGTCGAGGGCGGCGAGGTCACCGCGGCGATCGAGGTGTCCGATGTGTTCGTGGCCGTCGCCGCCGAGCAAGGGCGTCCTGACGGCGGCCGCCTTCGAGGCTACCTGACCGCCGGGCGGCCCGCCCTGAGGCCACGAAGGCAGTCGTCAGGCACGCCTCACCGGCTCCTGCGCGCCTCGCCATCTGACCGGCGGCCGGGGTAGGAGCGATCCGCGCGCGATGTTCAGTTGGTCCTTCTGCGGAGGACGACACAGGACGCGGAGCGGACGCTCACCATCACGCAACGAGCACTGCGATGGACCAGCCAGAAGCACGGGCGGCGGAGGGTCGCCCTCAGGGGCGGATGGTCGCCGGCGCCGAACCTTCGCCGCCGCGCCAGCGTGGCGGCGCCGTGCCGCAAGTGGTGCACCCATACCGGCGGCAGCCGGTACTCCACTGGCAGGCCCTGGAACATGGGCGTGAGCCGCCGCGAGGAGACCGGGCCGCCGTTGAGGCTGGTGCCCGCTCACCTGCCGTCGCGGTACCGGTCCGCGTACGCGGCGGCCGCCACCTGCTACGGGTTCCGAATGGCACGCAGCGCCGCGATCGCGGTGCGGTCCAGCGCGATCACGCGGACGCTGTACGCGGTCTTGGGCGGACGCACCTCCAGCCGTCTGCGCCGCCGTCGTGACCGTGTACAAGCGACCATGAACCGCCCGACCGGGGGCCGCAGGGCCTCCCGCGTTACGGTTGATCTTGAATCTGCTCATCGGTCATGAGCTCCCCCTGGGCCTGTTGGCCACGCACCGAACGCCGTGGAAGATGATCTCGCTTGGCGTGGCATCGGGCCGACGCCTTCAGCGGTCCCAGGTGGGCTTGCCCGGCGAGTGCAGCCAGACCCGGAAGAACTCGCGGAGGTCCTGCCCGGAGATCCGTTCGGCGAGCGCTTCGTAGTCCTCCGTGGTCGCGGTGCCGTACTTGTGCTCGGCCAGCCAGGTACGGGTCAGCCGCAGGAACCGCTCGTCGCCGATCCTGTGCCGGAGCGCTTGCAGCGCCATCCCGCCGCGGAGGTAGATCGAGCGGTGGAACATCTGGTCGCGGGACGGGTCGGCGATCGCGAGGTCCCAGAACCCGGGGCGGCCGGGCGGCATGGGCGGCGGGTCGGCGTAGATCTGCTGGAAAGCCTCCTGCGCGGACTGGCCGCCGTGCTTCTCCGCCCAGTACTTCTCCGTCCAGACCGCGTAGCCCTCGTTCAGCCAGGTGTCACTCCAGCGGCCGACCGAGACGCTGTTGCCGAACCACTGGTGGCTGATCTCGTGCACCACGCCCTTCTCGACGGGCGGCGTTTCGTAGGTGGGACGGGTCTGCGTCTCCAGCGCGTTGGGGACGTTGAGCGGCGGAACGTTGTTGTTCTCGATGATCGAGCCGGTCGTGGTGAACGGGTAGGGACCGAAGTAGTCGGCCAGTTCGTCGGTCGCCCGCGCTGTCCACGCCGGAGTGCCGACCGAGCCCGGGTCGGACGCCACACCTGGATCGACCGCGTCGAGCTGCGGGATGCCCTTGCCCGTGGTGGTCCTGGAGATGTCGAACCGTCCGATCGAGCCGGTCGCCAGGTAGGTCGCCATAGGGCGGTCCTCGCGCCACACGAAGGTGTCCTTGCCGTCGGCGCGCCACCGCTTGACCAGGCGGCCGTTGCCGATCACCTGGAGCCCCTGCGGCACGGTCGTCTCGATCGTGAAGAACGCCTTGTCGCGCGGATGGTCGTTGGCGGGGAACCACGTGGACGCGGCGTTCGGCTCGGAGACGATCGTCGCGCCGTCGTTGGTGTGCAGGAACCCGTACGGCAGGTCGAACCCGATCGGGCCGCCCAGCGTCTCGGGGACGCCGTCGTAGCGGACGACCACCGTGAACCGGCTCCTGTTCCGCAATCCCTGGCGCGGCGTGATCTCCAGTTCGCGTTCGCCGCTGCGGGCGAACGGGACGCGGTGGCCGTTCACCTGCACCGATCGGACGTTCATCTTGTAGAGGTCGAGATCGAACCGGGACAGGTTCTGGGTGGCGGTCGCTCTGATCGTGGTTTCGCCGATGAGCTGGTCGGTGGCGGGATCGTAGGCGGTCTTCAGGTGGTAGTCGCCGACGTCGTATCCGCCGTTGCCGAGATCGGGGAAGTAGGGGTCGCCCAGCCCCGGCGCACCGGGTTCGTACCGGACGTCGGCGTTCGCGGCCGGCACGCACAGCCCGAGCGCGATGGCGGCGGCCGCAGTGATCCGCGCAGGCTTCACAAGTCCCATCGAATGACCTCTCCCTCGAAAATCACACAAAGGCCGTCGAGACAGTCCAATTTGATCAACATCAACCGAGTTCGTCGATCATGCGAACAGGACGGGCCCGCACCGGCGCCGGGCAGGGCGGTGACGCGGGCGGCCCGTCGGTCAGCCCGCGTTCATGGATCGGAAGTACTTTTTCGGCGGTCATAGTGCCTCGCTCAGTTGGTCGGGAACGGCAGCGCGAGGAGGTTGTAGGTCATGGCGACCTTGTAGAAGGCCACGGCTGCCACCACCAGGAGCGTGTAGGAGAGCCGGCCCGTCCACCCCCACCAGCCGCGGACCCAGGCGACGACTGCGGCGCCGGTGACCGCGATCGAGAACAGCAGACCGGTCGTGGCCACGAACGGCAGCGCGGCGAACCGCGGTGAGTTCAGTGCGGTGAGTTCCATGAGCACGTTCGGGTCGGACACGGTCACGGCCACCGCGGCGGTGAAGCCCGTCACGATCGCGGCGGTGACCCAGGCGAGCAGTTTCGCGGCCCGCGGGCCCGCGGGCTCGGGAGGAGTTCCGGTGCGGGACGGGCGCCGCGCGACGCGCACCAGCCCTTTGACCGGCAGGAGGAGGAAGCAGACAAGGAACGCGAGCGCGCCGAGACCGAGAAGGATGACGTGCGGCGTCGGGGTGTCGTACCAGGCGAGCTTTTCCAGGGCCTCGGAGGGGTTCATCGAGCTGGTCAGCGTTCCGTCGCCGGTGAAGGCGATGCGGGCCTGGCCACCGCGTTCCTGGAAGAGCCTTGGACCGATCCGGACCCAGTGCTGGGTGGTGTCGTCCGGGTCGGGGGAGAGTCCGGTGGTCGTTAGGGTCCCGTCGCTATGGGCCTCGACGGACGGCGCCGCGAACAGCGACGCGACCTTCATGATGCTCGTCCTGCTCGTGCGGGTGGACCGGTAGGTGCCGGCGAGGCCCTTGATGTCCTCGGCTTTGGTGGCGGGGGCCGGCGGGGCCTGCGACGTGGCCGGAAAGTAGCGGTCGACGATCTGGTTGACCAGGCTCTGGCCGTCCCATGGGGCGGTGGTGCCGACGCCGTCGCCGTTGTAGACGACGTAGATGCCGGTGCGGTCGTCGGGGAGCAGGGCCATGACGTTGTGGTGGCCTGGGACGTCACCGTCCTTGTAGACGAGGCGGTGCCCGTTGCGCGGCCGCTGCTCCAACACATAGCCCATGCCGGGGATCCGAGGGTCCTGCGCGTAGTGCTGCTGTTGCATGCGCCGCGCGACGTCGCGGCCCAGGCGCGGGTCGTTGCTCAGCTGGGCGAGCATGAGGCGGCCCATGTCGGCGGGGGTGGTGACCGGCCCCGTTCCGGTCGGTGTCCACGGCCCGTACTGGCCCTTGACGGTGGCGTAGCCGTCCCCGTTCGGGCGGTACGCGCCGGCGAGGCTCGCGTCCAGCTCCGCCGTGTGCGGCACCGCCATGCTGGTCGCGGTCATGCCCAACGGCTTCAGGATGTGCTGCTCGACGTACTGGGCGAACGGCTGGCCGGACGCGATCTCCACCAGGTGTCCCGCGAGTGCCATGCCGTAGTTGTCGTAGGCGACACGTGTGCCGGGGGGCCGGACGCGGCGGGGCTGCCGGTCGGCGAGACTGCGTGCCAGCGAACCGACGTCGGCTGGGTCGGCCTTCGCGAGCCCGACGATGTCGTCGTCGAAGCCCGCGGTGTAGGTCAGCAGGTGCTCCAGGGTGACGGGTCGCCCCGGGTAGGAGTTCTTGATCTTGAAGGTGGTCAGGTAGCGGTTGACGTCGGCTCGCAGATCGAGCTTGCCGGCGTCGACGAGTTGCAGTGCCGCGGTGGTGGTGAACAGTTTGGCCAGCGACCCTGTGAAGAAGCCCGTCTTCGGGGTCACCGGCTTCTTCCCCGCTGCGTCGGCGGTGCCGTACCCCTTGGCGAGAACGGTCCGGCCGTCCGAGACCACCACGACCGCCGCGCCGGGGATCTTGTCGTCGGTGAGCTGCCGGCGGACGATGCCGTCCACCAGCCCGGTGAGCCCGGGGAGGTCGGCGGAGCGGGGCGGCGGGACGATCGGTCGTGTGGGCCCCGCCGGGGGCGGAGCGAGGGCCTGTGCCGGCAGGGCGAAGCCGAGGACCGTGGCCGAGGCCAGCGCCATGGCCGCCCAGCGGGCGATCTTCGGTTTCATGATGATCACAGTGCCGACCTGCATGGGGACCGGACCAGTGTCTGCCGCCCGGTTCTCATGTGCGGAACGCACGAACAGGACGGGCGGTACGATCTCGCCTCGCGGCGGCCGCTTCGGTGGGGCCGGTGAAAGCCGGTGAAAGCCGGTGATGCCGCCGCCCGTCCCGGCGCGCACATGGGACGGCTACCTGCCGATCGTCCTACAGCCAGCCGGCCTCGGTGGCGATCCGGACGGCGTCGAGCCGGTTGCGTGCGTCCAGTTTGGTGACGATCACGCCCAGATAGTTGCGCACCGTCCCCTTCGACAAGTGGAGCGCTGAGGCGATCTCCGCGGGATCCGCGCCGTCCGCCGCGAGCCGCAGGACATGCGCCTCCCTGTCGGTCAGCGGGTTCGGCCGCTTCGTCAGCGCCTCCGCCGCGAGCCGCGGATCGAGGACGTGCTCGCCGGCCGCCACCCGGCGGATCGTGTCCGCCAGCTTGGCCGGCGGCTCGTCCTTGAGCATGAACCCGCGGGCTCCGGCCGCCAGTGCCTTCCGCAGCGTCTCCGGACGGTCCAGGGACGTCAGGATCAGCACCCGGCACTCGGGAAGCCGCTCCGCCAGCAGCGCGGTCGCCGCGAGCCCGTCGCCGCCGGGCATGCGCACATCGAGGACCGCGACGTCGGGACGGTGCGCCAGCGCCAGCGCCACCGCCGCGTCCCCCGACGCCGCCTCGGCCACGACGGCCAGATCGCTCTCCAGGCCCAGCAACGCGACCAGGGCGCCTCGGATGAGTTCCATGTCCTCGGCCAGCAGTACCCGAATCACGTCCGTCCTCTTTATCCGATCAGCCGGGGCAGGGGAGCGGCGACGGTGTCGAAGAGCAGCCGTTTGAATCCGGCCTCGTGCACGCGGCGGACCAGGGTCAGGTTGGGGGGCGGGGCCGTCCTCCGCCGGTCGATGACCATCTGCCCGCGGGTCAGGCCGTCCAGGGCGATGTCGACGTGCGCCTCTTCCTGCTCGGTGACCAGGTCGGGTCTGAGGGCGACGGCCATGGCCACCGGATCGGGCAGGTCGTAGCCGGCCAGGCCGGTGACGTCGCGGGCCCAGTCGGCGACGGTGCGGTTGATGCGATGGGCGAACGAGGCCAGCGGGGTGCCGATCTCCTCCAGCCGGCGCTGATCGGCCGGGGTCATCACCGCGTCCCGGCGGGAGACGTCCCAGCCGATCCACGTCACCTTGTCCGGGGTGGCGGCCTGGGTGAGGACCCGGGCCGCCTCGGGATCGGCCCACACGTTGAACTCGGCGGTGGGCGAGACGTTGCCCGCCATGTCGGCGGCGCCGGCCATGCAGTAGACGTGCCGGAACCTCGACAGCAGCTCCGGGTCGCGCAGCAGAGCGGCGGCGATGTTGGTCAGCGGGGCGAGGGTGACCAGTGTGAGTTCGCCCGGGAGCCTTCGGGGCAGCGTCAGCAGGACATCGACCGCGTGTGCCGCCCGAGGGACCGTGACGGGGTCGGGCAGGCCGATATCGCCCATGCCGTCCTGGCCGTGGACGTGCTGGGCGCTGGACAGGGCGCGCGTCATGGGGCGCGGGCAGCCGGCATGGACCGGGATGTCGGGGCGCCCGGCGGTCTGCAACGAGATCAGCGCGTTGCGGGTGCCGGTCTCCAGCGGCACGTTGCCCGCCACCGTGGTCACCGCGCGGACGTCGGCCAGGCCGCTGGCGGCGGCCAGCACCAGGGCGACCGCGTCGTCGGAGCCGGTGTCGGTGTCAATGATCAAAGGCCGCATGGCGGCGTTCCCCAAGGATGTGAGGCGGTCTCGAAGGACCGGGTGTGGCTGATGGCGTGTTCGCTGTGGCCATGGCCCTGATCGCCCAAGGGCGCAGGGAGCCGTGGTCAGGCGGGCTGCTCCACCGCGGCACGGACGCCGTGGAGGATCTCAAGGGCCCGTTCGGGACGGATCGGAGGCGTCCAGGCCGGCTCCGCCGGCGCGAACTCGATGAAGACGATGGTCGTGGAGGTCATCGAAACGCAGGCGGTGTCGTGCGCGGGCGGTGTGCACACGGCCGAACCGCTGCCGGTCAGGCCACGGAAAACGACCAGCCTGTCATCGGACTGCTCCATGTCGAAGGGGCCGTACGCCTCGGTCCGGCTCCGGTCGATGGGCAGGCCTGCGGCGGTCGCCGGGACGATGAGCCGGTACGGCCTTGTGCCGCCGTCCGAGACGCCGCCCGGGGACATGGCGGCCACCGCACCGGCCACCGCGACCGCCGCCATGACGGCGCCCATGCTCGCGACCAGTACGAGCACACCCTTGCGGTCCCTGGCGATCGGCATTGACGGCCCCCTTGATCGGTCAACGGCACGGACGCTAGTAAAACGTATGACGTCCGTCAACGCTGGCTTGTGAGCAGATGTTGTAATACGTTCCATGGTTAGATCCGGAGGGAGTCGCCCGTGGAGGTCCTGCCGCGTTCGCAGCCCAAGGCCGAGCTGCATCTGCACTTGGACTGCTGTGTCAGCTACGCCTGCGTCGCCGCACTACGGCCGGGCACGTCCCTGACCGAGTACCTGCGTGACTACGTCGCCCCTGCCAGATGCGCGGATCTGGTCGACTTCCTCACCAGGCCCACCAGGATCGTCCAGCTCATGCAGACGCCCCGGGCACTGCGCCTGGTCACCGATGACCTGTTCGCGCAGCTCGTCGCCGACAACGTGGCCTACGCCGAGATCCGGTTCGCGCCGCTGCTGCACACGGCGGGCGGGATGCGCCCCGAGCATGTCGTCGAGGAGGTCGAGACCGCAGTCGCCCGGGCGAGGGAGGCGACGGGAGTGCGGGCGAGTGTCATCCTGTGCACGCTTCGGCACTTCGACGCCGACGCGAGCATGGCCACGGCCCGCCTGGCCGCCGCCCGGCTGGACGGCGGCGTGGTCACCGGGTTCGACCTCGCCGGCGACGAGGCGGGATTCGGGCTGGACGCGCACGTCGCGGCGTTCCACCACGCGCGCGAGCACGGTGTGCGGATCACGGCGCACGCGGGCGAGTCACGAGGCGCCGACGGCGTCAACGACGTCCTGGACCGTCTGGGCCCCGAGCGGATCGGGCACGGGGTCCGCAGCATCGAGGACGAGCGCACCGTCGAACGCCTCATCGCCGGCGGCGTCCACTTGGAGGTGTGCCCCACGTCCAACGTGCAGACGATGGGGAGGCTGCTGCCGTCCTACGCCGATCATCCGGTCGACCGGCTCCGATCGGCCGGTGTCCCGCTGTCCATCAGCACCGACGCCCGCACCGTCGCCAATGTGACCCTGGACCGGGAGTACGAACGCCTCCGGCGGGCGTTCGGCTGGACGGCCGACGACCTGGCCCGCTGCAACCTCGCCGCCGTCCAAGCGTCCTTCGCCGGTGCCGGCCTCCGGCAAGAGCTGGTGCGGATGTTCACCGCACCCGCCTGCCCGCCCGCACCTCCGGCTAGGATCGCCGCGCCATGACCGACAGCCCCACCGACCCATCCCGCCGCTCGCCCGGCGGCACGGGCGGCGCACACCGCCGTCCGACCGGACACGAGGTCGCCGAGCTGGCCGGCGTGTCCCAGTCGACGGTGTCGCTGGTGTTCTCGGGCAAGGCGGCCGGCCGGGTCTCGGCCGAGGTGGAGCAGCGCGTCCGGCACGCCGCCCGGCAGCTCGGCTACCGCCCGCACGCCTCCGCCAGCACCCTGCGCGCCGGACGTACCCGAACGGTCGGCCTCCTGGTGCCGGACATCACCAACCCCTTCCTCGGCCATGTGCTGCGCGGCGCACAACGGGCCGGGCGCGCGGACGGGATCACCGTCGCGCTCATCGAGCCGGGGCCCGAGAGGAACTGGCAGCTCACCGCCGTGGAGGCCCTCAACGCCGCGGCCATCGACGCGATGATGCTGTTCGGGATCGAGCCGCCGTTCTCCGACGCTCCCGGACCGACCGTCCTCATCGAGGCCGTCGCCGACGGGTTCACCAGCGTCCTCCTCGACGTCCGGCAGGGCACCTCGGCGGCGGTCGGGCACCTGCTCGACCTCGGTCACCGCCGGATCGCCCACCTCGGAACCGACCTGCCGTCCACGACCTTCAAGGCCCGAGCCTCCCGATGGCGCCGCGCACTCGACCAGGCCGGTATCACCGCCACCGAGAGCCCGGAGGTGCTGGCGGGCTTCAGCCTGCAGGCCGCCCGCGGCGCCGCCCATCAGCTGCTGTCCCTGACACCGAGGCCGACCGCCCTGTTCTGCGACGACGACCTGCTCGCCGCCGGGGCGCTCATGGCCGCCCACGACCTGCGCATCCCGGTCCCCGGCGAACTGTCGATCATGGGCTTCGCCGGCACTCTGCTCTCCGAGGCCGCGACACCCCAGCTCTCCACCGTCGTCGCACCCGCCGAGGAACTGGGCGCCGTCGCCCTCCAGACGCTCCTGCGCACCATGGACGGCCACGTCACCGCGCCTCGTCCCCTCCCCATGACCCTGGTGCCACGTGCTTCCACCGCCCCTCCGCACCGGCCGCCCCCTCGATGAACCGCCGCGCGACCTCCGTGGCGGCGGTCAGGAGTCCGCTGTGAGCGCCGCCGCACCGCGTCCGCCGCGACGCCACCGCCGGATGTCGCGCGCCGACCGGGAACGGCAGATGCTGGACGTGGCGGAGGAGGTGTTCGGTGACCGCGGCTACCAGGGCACCTCGATGGATGAGATCGCCCAGCGGTGCGGCGTCTCCAAGCCGATGCTGTACGAGTACTTCGGCTCCAAGGACGGCCTGTTCGCGGCGTGCGTCGACCGGTCCAAGGCCGAACTGCTGGACGTCACCCAGAAGGCCATGGCCGCCGCTTCCACGCCCGAGGACGTCCTGTGGCACGCGATGGTCGCCTACTTCGCGTTCGTCGACGACCACAGCAGGTCGTTCGCGATGATGCTCAGCAGGCCCACCGACGGGTCCTGGAAGACGGTGGACGCCGTCGAGGCGATCCGCCGTCAGCAGGGCACACTGATCTCCGCGGCGCTGACGGCGTTCGCTCCCCACATCGGCGAGCAGGCGATCGCCGCGTTCACCGAGATCATCATCGGTGCGAGCGAGCGGCTCGCCCAGTGGCGGACCCTGCACCCGGAGGTGCGCATCGAGGACGCGGCACGGCACATGACCGACTTCTGCTGGAAGGGCCTCGGCCCCTACCTCGCCGAACCCGGCTGAAGCCTGCCCCCGCAAGCCGCCTGAGCCGGCCGGCGCCCCACGGAATGTCTCCTTGCGGGCGCCTGCCCGGTCGGAGAGGGCGCGACACGCCGAGGTGCCCGTCGGGCGATGCTGAACAAGCCCCAAAATGCCAGGACGCCAATCGGCCGTAAGAATGGTCAGTGGCGGCCCAGTAGCTCGGTCTTCTTTGCCTGGAACTCCTGTTCGGTGAGGAGTCCCGCTTCACGCAGCTCGCCCAGCTTGCGTATCTGGTCCAGGACGTCCTCCTGGGCGGTGGGTGCGGGCGCCGTCTGCGACGGTGCGCTGGAAGGTTCGCCATCGGCGAGACCTTGGAGGAGCTTCCGGATGGACTTCTCGAACCGAATGGCGTCCTTCTCCTGGAAGCAGCAGTAGGTGAGCCGTCGGTCGCTGTCCATGATCTGCAGTTGCAGGGCTGCCCAGCCTTCGGTGTATTTGGGCCGCACGCTGATGCCGCCGATGAGCGCGATCTTGATCGTGCGGAGTCCTTCCGGACCGACGAACAGGAGCCTGCGGCCGGTCAGCGCCAGCAATCCCTCCTCGCCGGCGAAGACCACCGGTTCCAGTTCGTGGAATTCCTCTCCCTCGTCCAGCTCCGCGAAGGCGGCGGGCAGGGCGGGGCCGAGGGCCAGGACGTCGCGTCGTGAACGTGACAACGCCTCCGCGACCTCAGGGCGGGTGACGATCGAGTCGAAGGCCATGTCCGGCTGGACGATGGCCCGCGCCGGGCAGCCGCGCATGGCGTCGATCGCATCCTGGAAGCGCTCGCGCTGGCGCAGGTTCTTGAATTCGAGCGTGTCGAGGTCCCCGGTGGTCACCTTCAGTTCTGTTCTCTTCCTCAGATAGAGGGTCATGTAGAGCACCTGGTCCAGCGCGATGCCGGTCACCTCGCCGTTCTGGCGCGCGAAGAGCAGCCGCCGGTTGGTGAGACCCAGCAGGCCGTCGCGTCGCTTGTGCCGCGCGGACTCGACCTCTTTGAGGATCTCCCCGGGCAGGAACGCTCCGGTCAGCATGTCGAACTCGCGTCGCAGGGACGCGAGGTCGGTCGTCGTTCTGCTCAACGCCCCGGCTACGTCGGGCCATGCGCCGCTCGGGTCCGGCCGCAACGGCCAGTGTGGTGCCGCCGCCGGTGATGGCGTGGTCGCCGGTGACGGCGATCCGCCGACCGCGTCCGGGGCAGATGGGACCGGCTGTGCCCCGGCGGCGAGCCGACGCAGCGTCCGCCGGAAACGTGCGGGATCGTAGACGCCGTGGTACGCCAGATCGGCGCCGTTCCGCGTATGGAAGACGATTTCTCCGACGTCGTCGTCGTCCCAGGTCGCCGCCGCGCCGGCGAACTCCGTAAGTGGGACCGAGAAGTGATCACCGAAGTGCTCTCCGGCCTCGACCACGAGCAGTCGCCGCGCCGTCAGGGCGACCACCACCACATTCCGGGCGATGGCCATCTCGACCTCTTCGAGTTCCTCGGCCGGTTCCAGAGCGAGCGTCAGCGCGACGAGTTCGCGGGGCATCCCCCTGACCCTGGTGCTCGCCCGCGACAGCGCCCGCTCCAGGTCGCGCCGCAGTCCGGTGGTGCGAAGCAGCTCCCGGTCAGGGATCCGTGTCACGGCCCCGAGCGCCCGTGTCACCTGGAGTGTGAACTCCAGCGCCGACGGTTCGTCGCCGTATGCCACGGCGTTGACGTCGAGCGCGGGTTCCACTGCCCGCGCGTCGGACTCCGCGCCGGTGAGATGGACGCGGACGAAACCGGACCCGTCCGGTGTCTCCAGCATCTCGACCCGCTCGATGGCCGGCACCGGGATGGTGCGCGTCAGGCCCTGACTGGTCAGCAACACGACCGAGCCGTCGAATTCGGCGCGGCCCCGGGGACCGTGCAGGACCAGCGGAGAGTCTGCAGAGGCCTCGCGCGTCAGCGGAGGAGCGGGGGCGGCGTCGCCGAACGTCCGCAACCGCGAGGCGACGCTCGCCGCGAGGATCAGCGTGTCGGCCTTCTGCCGGTCCCCGGCGAACTCGAGGCGGCGCAGGCCACTGGGCGTCGCGTCCCCGACCGTCCGGAACAGCACGTCGTCGGTTCGCAGACCCTTGCGATCGCGCCACTCCACCGAGTCGAGGGCGGCCAGCGGAATCGTCTGCGCGTCGCTCTTGCCGGAACGCCCGCGACCGTTCCACGTCAGCGTCACCGACTCACCGTCGAACCGCGCGGTGCCGTCCAGGCCCGTGGCGGTGACCGGCGGCCGCCCTACCTCGATCATGAATTCGTCTGCGGGGACGTCCGCCAGGCCGGTGGCGTCGATCGCCGATCGCAGTCGCGCGGCCACCCGGCTGGCCTCGTCGTGCTCCTTCCGGGAGAACTCGACGAAGTACGGGAGATCGTCCGAGGGCAGCGAATCGCCCGCCACTGCGGCGATCGGATCGGCCCCGTGCCGGGGAAGCAGCGACAGCCTTCCCGACCGCATCAACCCCGGTGCGTTGACCTGGACGTCGCGCAGCGCCACCAGCGGTACGACGAGGACGCCCAGCCTCCGCCGCAGCCATCCCTGGGAGGCCGCATCGCGATACCAGATCCGGCAGGTGATTCCGTCGAACTCCAGCCCGCCGTCGTCCCCGTCGAACCTCGTGATCACGAAGTCACGATATAGCCGGCCCTGTGACGAATACCCCGGGAGGCGATACCGGCCGCCGGTCATGGGGGTCGGGCTGGACGGCAGAGTGCGATGGCCGTTGAGCCCGAGGTCGAGGAAACCGGGAACGCGGTCGGCCAGAAATGAGCTTGTTGGGGTCTGAGGCGCGGTTTACTGGTCAGTCGCCTGGCCTTGGATGCTGTTCGGGGGTCCTGATGCGAGTGGCGTGGAGCCAGTCGGCTTTGTACTCAGGCTGGGATAATGGACTTCTCGCCGGCGGAGGGCGACCAGAGGTGCCGGCTGGTGGGTCGAGTGAGCGTGTCCCAGCAGGTGGGATACAGCTTGTGCGTCCTCGGTCAAAGGCTTCTTCAGCCGTTCCGCTGCAACCCTTCCGCGCGGTCTGTTACCGCCATTCTCAGCACCGGCCTGCGGTCGTCCGATCCCCGGATCGCGATGCGCCGAGTTGCACGCGCCGGGAGGTCACGGTGCTCCAGCCCAAGGAAACAGCTGCTTGACCATGAAGCGAGCCGGCCACGGGTCACCCAGCGCGCTGTCCGCGTGGCTAGGGCGGGCCGCTGATCGCCGGCAAGGAGAAGAATGATGTTGACGCACTCGGAGGAGCTGACCAGAGGGGCGATGCTGCGATGACGGCAGAGCGACCGATACCTGCACAGGATGACGTGCTCAGGTACTTCGACACGCTGTCGAACTGGGGACGGTGGGGTGACGACGACGAGCTCGGCACTTTGAACCACATCACCGACGACGTCCGGCTGGCGGCGGCGCGGGCCGTGCGCCACGGCAGGAGTGTGTCGTGCGCATGGGAGGTGGCCGTACCGGAAGAGATGGAGCGGTCGACGACGACGTGCCCGTGCTTCGCCGACATGCCGGGCGTCGAGAACATGCCGCTGCCCGGATTCCGCAACGACCGGCGCTGGGGCTATTCGAACGAGCGGCTCGGCATCCTGTTCCACGGCAACACCATCACCCACGTCGACTCGCCATGCCACATCTTCTGGGACGGCACGATGTACAACGGGCGGTCGCATTCGCTGGTCGACGCCACGACGGGATCGGCGTGGGGGGCCGTCACGGCGGCGGCGAACGGGATCGTCACGCGTGGTGTCCTGCTGGACATCGCGAAGGTCCGCGATGTGCCGTGGTTGGAACCGGGTGAGGGTGTGTTTCCCGACGATCTCGAGGAGGCCGAGCGTCGCCAGGGTGTGCGGGTGCGATCCGGCGACGCGGTACTGCTGCGGACCGGCCATGGCCGCGCCCGGCACGAGGCCGGTGCGTCCGGCGGTTTCACGCAGGCCGGCTGGCATGCGTCCTGCCTGCCCTGGCTGCATGAACGGGGAGTCGCGCTGATCGGCGCCGATACTCCCCAAGACGTTCAGCCGTCGGGGTACGAGGACATGGCGATGCCGGTTCACACCGTGGGCCTCGTCGCGATGGGCCTGTGGCTGCTCGACAACTGCGACCTGGAGGCGTGCGCGGCGACGGCTGCCGAACTCGGTCAGTGGGACTTCCACCTCGCCGTCGCGCCGGTCCGCTTCGCCGGTACGTCCGGCAGCCCGGTCAACCCGATCGCCACATTCTGACCGCGGGACGCGCGCCCGACGGTGTCGACGCAAGTGAGCGCTTACCCGCCTCCCTCCGTTCCTTCGCACCTCCGATGGTGGCACTCGCCTGGTGGGTGACCTGGGCCTCCTCGGTGATCACCCGCATCGACGGATCAGGATGGCGGCCGCCGCTCGCGCCGGCCCTGCCATCGCCCCGCGGGCGGCGACGGCGCGGGCAGTCCGCGCCGCAGCGCCCGGATCCGCGATCAGGGCCGCCCGCGCCCCCAAGCCGCCTGACTCTCCTGCGGCCTGGACGGCCGGCCGGACCGGTGGACAGTCCGGCCACGGATCGCCCTTGGCGGGGTAGCGGAGTTGCCGCATTCCGCCCGACCCGAGGAGTGATCGGACCCGGCGCCACGGCCGGGGGAGGCCGGGCTGCTTCTGCTCAGTCGCGGTGCCGTTGGCGGGGGGCGTGGGCGTGGCGTTCGCTGTACAGGCGGCCGGCGATGGAGCCGAGGTGGACGACGACGCCGACGGCGACCAGCCAGGACATGATGACCATGACGACGCCGATGGAGCCGTAGCTCTGCTTGTTGGAGACGATCTCGTCGGAGAAGAAGCGGGACGAGAAGGCTCCCAGCCCCACCCAGAACAGGCCGGTGGCCAGTGCCGAGGGCAGCAGGGACATCCAGTCGGCGGCTTTCCCGAGCAGGACTTTCATCGTCCACCACCAGAACAGGACCGCCAGCGCCAGGCCGGTCAGCCCCTGGAGGATCGGTCCGACAAGGGGCCCGAGAGGACCGAGGGCCCAGCCGAGGGCGGCGTGCGCGGCGCCGTAGCCGAGGAGGCCGGCGAGCCAGGCGCCTTGGGCGCCCAGATCCCGCAGCCCGCGGCCGGGCAGGTCGAACACCCGCCGGTACCAGCCCTGGAGTGTTCCTGCGACGGCCAGGGCTCCCAGGATCAGCAGGGATGCGCTGATCACGGTCGAGGATCCGGTGGCGGGAGTGGCGGCGAACAGGCCGGCCACGGCGTGCGAGGCCGGTTCGTCCAGGCCCAGCCAGCGGGTGACGACGGTGGCGGTGTCCTGGCCGGCCGCCGTGGTGATCACGATGAGGAACGGGAAGAAGCACAGGACCGCCAGCGCGGCCAGCTGGATGGAGTTGCCGAAGAAGTCGACCGCCGTCATCCGGGTCCACAGGGGGTTCTCCTTGATCCCCTTCAGGCGTGGGACGGCCCACTCCCGGCTCGCCCGGTGGAGGGCGCGACGCCGTGGTCGAGGCGGTGGTCCGAGCTTGTGAACCCCGGACGGTTCGGCGCTCATGTGGCAGACCTTCCCTGGCACCGCACCGCCACCTACCAGCAAGCATACGCACCTCGCCGCGACCGGCGCCGCCGCCGGAGGGCGGGCGGTCCGACCGCGGATCTCCTCCGAATGGGGCCAATCGCGCGCCGGCCCACATCCGTGCAAGTCCGTACGGCAGGGCAATTCGCGCGGGCCGCCCCCACGGCCTGCTTTCGCGGGACGTGGGGGCGGGACTTGCCGACGTGGTGCGCCTGCCGATCAGGCGGGGGCAGGGAACCGTTCCCAGACGCGGTGGAGCGCGAGCAGCTCGACGACGCCGCGCAGGGCGGTGGCGGGGTCGTCGTTCACCAGCACGCCGGGCGCGTCCTGCGGGATTCCGGCCCCGGGCAGTACGGGGCGGGCGGCGGCCAGGACCCCGATCGGCTTGGCGTGCCGGTAGGCCTCCGCGAGCAGGAGCAGGACGCGCGGGTCGGTGCCCGCGTCGACGGGACCGTTGCCGGCCTTGGCGTCCCGCGCGCCGAAGGCGTCGCCGCCGGGCGCGCCCGGCGCCGCGAGGATCAGCGCGTCGAACTCCACCGAGCGCGCGGTGGCGAAGGTGCGCTGGACGGTCACCGGTTCGTCGGAGCCGAGCTGCCCGCCGGACGGCGCGATGACCAGGGGGACCATGTCCCCGTCCAGGACCGACTGCCGGAGGGAGGCCACCGCCGCCAGGTCCGCGCCGGCGTCGGCGACGATGCCGATGATGCGGCCGGCCGTCGGCCAGCTCCGGCCCACCTGGGAGAGCGCGGGGCTGGGCTGGACGTCGGGGAGCGCGCCGGCGGCCTCGGGCGCGGGCAGTCCGAGCCCGGCGGCGACCTGCTCGCACAGGTAGGGGTCGATCTCGGCCAGCACCCGCAGGTTGCGTTCCTTGATGGCCTGCTCGTAGCACTTGCCGAGTTCGAAGGTGTAGGCGGCGATGATGTGCTCGCGTTCGACCGGCGACATGCTCAGCCAGAACAGCCGGGCCTGGCTGTAGTGGTCGGCGAAGGAGGCCGGCGCCTCGCGCACCTTGCGCGCGGCGGGGACCTGTACCGGCGTCTCGACGTAACCGCCCTCCTCGCTGCCGGCGAAGAAGGGGCAGCCGCCGTCCAGGGAGTTCGGCTTGTAGGGGGCGACTCCGGAGTGCACGGCCGTCTGGTGCATGCCGTCGCGCAGCATGTCGTTGATCGGCGCGTGCGGGCGGTTGATCGGCAGTTGCGCGAAGTTGGGGCCGCCGAGCCGGGTGATCTGGGTGTCGAGGTAGGAGAACAGCCGTCCGGCCAGCAGCGGGTCGTCGGTGATGTCGATGCCGGGGACGAGGTGCCCGGGGTGGAAGGCGACCTGCTCGGTCTCGTCGAAGAAGTCGGTGGGGTTGCGGTCGAGGGTGAGCAGGCCGATCGGCTGGACGGGCGCGAGCTCCTCCGGGACGATCTTGGTGGGGTCGAGCAGGTCGATGCCCTCGAAGGTCTGCTCGGGGGTGTCGGGGAAGGTCTGGATCCCCAGTTCCCACTGCGGGTAGGCGCCCGCCTCGATGGCGTCGGCGAGGTCGCGGCGGTGGAAGTCGGGGTCCACGCCGTTGATGATCTGGGCTTCCTCCCACACCAGCGAATGCACGCCCGCCTTGGGCTTCCAGTGGAACTTCACCAGGGTCGTCCCGCCGTCCGCGTCGACCAGGCGGAAGGTGTGGACGCCGAAGCCCTCCATGGTCCGGTAGGAGCGGGGGATGCCGCGGTCGGACATGTTCCACAGCGTGTGATGGGTCGCCTCGGTGTGCAGGGACACGAAGTCCCAGAAGGTGTCGTGGGCGCTCTGCGCCTGCGGGATCTCCCTGTCGGGGTGCGGCTTGCCGGCGTGGATCACGTCCGGGAACTTGATCGCGTCCTGGATGAAGAAGACCGGGATGTTGTTTCCGACCAGGTCGAACACCCCTTCGGAGGTGTAGAACTTGGTCGCGAAGCCGCGGGTGTCCCGCACGGTGTCGGCCGATCCCCGGGACCCCAGGACCGGCGAGAACCGGACGAACACCGGCGTCTCGACGTCCTTGGCGAGGAACGCCGCCTTGGTGACGCCGGACGCCGTCCCGTAGCCCTTGAAGACGCCGTGCGCGCCGGCGCCGCGCGCGTGGACGACGCGCTCGGGGATCCGCTCGTGGTCGAAATGCGTGATCTTCTCGCGCAGATGGTGGTCCTGCAGCAGCACGGGTCCGCGCGGGCCCGCCTTCAGCGAGTGGTCGCTGTCGGAGAGCCGCAGCCCCTGCGCGCCGGTCAGGTAGGAGCCGTTCTGCTCGCGCACTCCTGCGGGGGCGCCGGTCGGCCGGCCGGTCGCCGTGAACGGCTCTGGCGCACCCTGGTCGGCCTTGGGCGGCAGCGGCTCTCGCGGGTCGGTCGGTTCCTCGACCTGCGGCGCCCGGCTCCCAGGCGCGCCCGGTATGACGTCCGACGGCGCCATCGCGTCCTTGGCCTTGTCCGCCACCTTGTCGACCACGGACTTGACCGGGTTCTTCTCCTCCACGAGTCTCCCTTCGAAATGTCACGGCTGCCGCCGTCGTCGACCTGCTCCTTTCCTCGTGTCCGGGATCAAACGCTCGGGCGTTCCGGCCTGCGAAGGCCCCCGCCCTTTGCCCGGACGAGGTCACCGACGCGACCTGCGACGCGTCCGGCGGGCCGGCTCGCGGAAGTCGACCTACTGTGGTGAGCATGACGTCCGCCCCTCAGCTGCCCGCGGCGCTGGCGCCGTTCGTGGCGACGCTGAGCCCCTACGATCTCGGGACGGGCTCGGCCGGTGTCCACCGCGGGCTTCCCTCGACCACGGTGTCGATCACGATCCCCGAGGACCCGATGGAGATCGCCTGGCTCGGGCGGCCCTCCTCCCGGCGGCGGTTGCGGGCCGTGGTCGCAGGGCTCCACCTGGAGGCGGCGGAGCTGCGGCAGGTGGGCGGCACCCGCGGTGTCTGGCTGACGCTCAGCCCGATCGGAGCCGGAGCCCTCCTGGGCGTCCCGGCGGCGGCGCTGGCGGGGCACTTCGTCGAGCTGGCCGACGCGGTCCCGGCGATGGCGTCCCTGCCGGAACGCCTGGCGTCCTGCCGGACATGGCCGCAACGCCGGACCGCGGTCGTCGAGGCTCTTGCGACCGCTCTGGCTCAGCAGGGGGCGAACGCCGACGCGAACCGTCAGCAAGCGATGCTGGCGGCGCTGTCGGGAAGCGGGCGGGTGCACGAGGCGGCCCGGAGTCTCGGATGCTCGCGACGCCACCTGAGCACCGCGGTGCGCGCGGAACTCGGGGTGACGCCGAAGGAGTATCAGCGCCTCCTGCGTTTCGAGGCCGCGCGAGGCGAACTCGTCACCGCCGCACGCACCGGGACGGTCGGTCTGGCGGCCGTGGCCGCCGCGTCGGGGTTCGCCGACCAGGCGCATTTCACCCGGGAGTGGCGGGCCATGGCCGGGTGCACTCCAACCGAGTGGCTGCGGGCGGAAGGTCCGGCCGCGCGGACTCCGTGATCCGCTGTGGGGTGCGGTCCGTTCCTGGTGCGGTCCGTTCCTGGTGCGGTCCGTTTCTGGTGCGATCCGTTCCCAATCGTTCAAGACTCCGGCTTCGCCCCGCACCACGCTGGACGCATGAGCGCAGCCATCGACATCCTCGCCCGCGTCATCGTGCCCGATCCGGATCGTGCGTCGGCCTTCTACCAGGACGCCCTCGGCGCCGAGCAGGTGTTCCGCGCTCCGCCGGGCGACGACGGCAGGCCCGCCGTGGTCGACCACCGCGTCGGCGGCTCGTTCTTCCGGGTCTCGCCGGCCGTCGCCTCGTGGGGATGGCTGTCACCGAGCGATCTCGGCGGCTCCCCGGTCCTTCTCGAGATCGAGGTCGACGATCCCGACGCGGTCGGCGAGCGCATGGTCGCTCATGGCGCCGAGGTGGTCGTCCCGATCGAGGACCGGCCCTACGGCAAGCGCTCGGGCCGCGTCCGCGACCCGTTCGGCCACCTGTGGATCATCACCGGCGAACCGCGCTGAGCCGCCACAGGCCGCTGCGCGGGCTTCGGGACATCCTGCTCGCTGGGTGTGGACGATCGCCGTCCAGTGCCGGTGCTGCGTCCACTGTGCGGCGCCGCCCGCCACGAGTGCGGGCAGGCCCACCGTCACCAGCGGAGCGTCCACGGTGGCCGCGAGAACCCGGCCGATCCACGTGACGGCGACTGTCGTGTTGTGAGCGGGCGAGCCTCCGCGAAACGACATGGCGCGGCGCACCCGGCTCGTCCGAGGCGGTGTGCGTGGTCCGCGAGGCCGAGGCCCGCCGCAGTCGGAGAGCCTCGGCCTCGCGGTGAGCAGGAGAGATCTGGATCGTCCAGCGTCAGGCGACGGTGACTCCGCCTTCGGCGGAGTCGGTGGAGCGGCTGAGTTCCTCCCAGGCGTCGAAGTCGTCCTGGACGCGTTGGCGCCCGGCGGCGACCAGGCGTATCGCGTCCGAGCCGAGCAGGACGTGCACGGGAGGCTTCTCCGCGTCCAGGAGGGCGAGGACGGCGTCGCCCGCGCGGTCGGGGTCACCGATGCCCTGGCCCGCGAGGGCCTGGCGGCGGGTCCGGATCGGGTCGAACAGCGCGTCGTAGTCGGCGATGCTGCGCGGTGCGCGGACCAGTGACCTGCCTGCCCAGTCGGTTCTGAACGCGCCGGGGGCCACGGCCGTGACCCGCACGCCGAACTGGGCGACCTCTTGGGCGAGGGTGTCGGTGATGCCTTCCAGGGCGTGCTTGCTGCCTTCGTAGAACGCCAGTCCGGGGAAGGTGGTGTGCCCGCCCATCGAGGTGATCACGAAGATGTGGCCGCCGCGCCGTTCCCGCATGCCGGGCAGGACCGCCTTGACGGTCGCGACCGTCCCGAACACGTTGACCTCGAACTGGCGGCGCACATCGGCCATCGATGACTCTTCGAAGGTGCCTTCGAGCCCGTAGCCGGCGTTGGCGACGAGCACTTCGACCGGGCCCAGCTCCGCTTCGGCGGCCCGCACCGTGGGGTCGATCCGGTCCGCGTCCGACAGGTCGAGGACGAAGGCCCGGGCGCGGTCGGGATCCAGGGCACGGAAGGCGGCCGCGTGCTGCTCGGTGCGCACGGTGCCCGCGACCCGGTGCCCGGCCGCCAGGGCGCGTCGGGCGATGGCCAGTCCGAGGCCGGTGCTGACGCCGGTGATCAGGAATGTCTTGCTCACTGCAGGTGTCCTTTCGTGGACGAGTGCCAGGCCGCGGGGCGTGCGTGGGCACGGCGGCATCGACCCCGCGGGTATGGCGGGGTCTTGAACTTGGTGGTGTCGGTGTCGGATCGCCCGGTTCGGGCGGTCGTCAGGACTCGGCGGCGGTGTCCCTGATGGTCGCGGTCGCGGGTTCGCTGCCCCAGCTGGCCAGCAGCCGCAGGCGCTCCTGAGACGGCGAGCCGGACGGCGCGCTGTAGACCACGAGCGATTGGCCCGGGTCGGCGACGGAAGTGAAGATTTCGTACTGCAGTTCCAGGTCACCGGCGACCGGGTGGTGGAGTCGTTTCAGGCCGGTGCTGCGTTCCTGGACGCGGTGTTCCGACCACCACGCCGGGAACTCCGGTGAGCGCATCATCAGCTCACCGATCAGGCCGGCGATGTGCTGGTTTCGCGGCTGGGCGGCGGCTGCCATCCGCAACCCGTGCACGTAGTCGCGGGCGACGCGTTCCCAGTCGCGCCACACCAGGCGAGCACGCGGATCCAGCAGCGTCCACCGCGCCATGCTGCGTTCCCGGCGCGGCAACTCGGCCACTTCGGGGAACAGCAACGCCCACATCGTGTTCCCGCCGACGACGGTGAGGTTCCGGTCGCTGACGAAAGCAGGAGCCAGATCCATCGACTCCAGCACCTGCCGCAGCGCCGGCCGTAGCCGTGACGAGGGCGCGGCCCGGTCCTTGTGCCCGGCCGTGGCGCCCGCGAGGGCGAACAGATGCCGTCGCTCGACGTCATCGAACCGCAGCGCGTCGCAAAGGGCATGCAGTACCTGTTCGGACGGCTGCCGGGCGCGGCCTTGTTCCAGACGGGTGTAGTACTCGGTGCTCACCCCGGCCAGATGTGCGACCTCACTCCGCCGCAGACCGGCGACCCGGCGACCGGCGCCGGACTCGACCGGCAGACCGATCTCATCCGGCGTGAGTCCAGCACGGCGGGCCCGCAGGAAGTCGCCCAAGTCGTTTTTGCCCATGCCCCAAGTCTGCTCAGCCGCCCCGCCGATCACCAAGGGCGTAGCTGGCCCCGCCAGTACTACGCACCAGGTCATGCGAGGCCGCCAGGCTCGGCAAGGCCCGCCTAGAACGGGCATAGCCAGCCAAGCCGATGCCGGTCGTCCCGCGCCCTTGGACGTGGGACGTCCTCGCGCGAGCAGCGCGAGGACGCCGCTTGACCTGCGCGGATGCCCTTCTAGGTGAACTCGGCGTTTCCTGCCCTTGCTGACAGCCCATGCTTCCAGTCCGCCGACTTCAGATGGGCGGTATCAGATCGCTCCCGCTGATGGTGTACGTCAGCAGGGGATAGACGAAGTCCGTTTCGTTGTTCTCACGGCGCCGTAGCCGGTAGAACTCGCGCCTCTGCTCATCGTCGGCCAACGTGAGGCGCGCACTCTGCGGGAGGAACGCGTGCCCGTCGCGAAACCGAACGAGGGTCTTTGACGTCCGGAAGGTCACGCCCAGCCATTGGTTGTCGGTCGCCTGGGCGGACGGGTCCAGTACGATCTTGTGCTTGAGTCGCCGATTCGAGTCGGTGGAGAATGCGACGATGCTGTTGTGGCCCAGGGTGATCTCGAACTTCTCCTCACCGGCCCCCTTCGATTCGAAGATCAGCTTCCTCGATGGGCTCGCTTCGGCGTGCTGGTAACAGGAGAAGACGGCGATGAACGACCCGTCGGCCAGATCGAGGGCTTGGTCGGAATGGCTGCTCATGGTTTTGTAAGCGTTCGTGTAGCTCTCGATGAGGGCGTTGTTGAAGCCGACCGGAAGTGCCGCACGCTCTTGGATCTGTTGAGCTAGTCGTTCGTGCACCGTCCGAAAACGCTGCGTCGGGGTGCTGTATTGAGTGGTGGTACGTACGAGAGGCACGCCTTTCGCCTCGTCGACCCTGGTGAGCACGGCGCCGCGCCGGCCCTTTCCCACGTCTTCCAAACGAGTCGACGCCGACAGTTCTGCGAAGAGGTTCCCCTCGGACGGCAAGGCGTACGAAAGGATCTCAGTCGAGATGCTAGATCTGGGGGGCACTGTAGTCTCCCGTGTTCATGCTGAAGGAGAACGCGTTGCCGTAATCAATGAAGGACGAGGTCTTGTTCTCCTCGGCGTACAGTCTGCGCAGTTCGTTCATGCCTGCCGGGGTGGGCGGCTCCAGCTTCACCAGATCACCGTCGACTTTGAGGAATGTGCAGCCGTCCTTGTGGACGGCTTCGGCGCTCGAACAGCGCACCACATATCCCAAGCGGGTCGGGAGCAGGTCCGCGTCCAACGTCGAGGGGCGGATCTCGTGCGTGTACAGGCGGTTGGTGGACAGTGGCATGAAGAGCACGGATCCGGGATAGAGGGTCACCGTGAATTGCCGAGGGAACACGGCCTCGTCGCGTTCTCCGGTCGGCTCCTTGAGGCGAAAGTGCAGCTTGGTCAGACCACTCGCACCCTTCACACCGTAGTCGAAGGGGTCTTCGGCCAGAGGTTGCAGTTTGTCGAGCCGGTCATAGAAGGTGCAGAAGGCCATGATGCCGTTGACGGGCATGTCCTTGGTCTTGTCGGCATGCGCTGAGATCTTGGCCTTGGATTGCCTGCGCTCGTCCGTGGCAGGGGTGTTGTGGTAGATCTGAGCGAGGACGTGGTTCAGCGGCGCCTGGTTCCGGAAGACGGCGGCGGCCTCACGGTTCAGTGCCTCGACGATGCGCGTGTCGGTCGAGCGAAAGCCCTCGGTCGGCCCGGACAGATTCGTGGAGCACCGGAGCAGGCGAAAATGCAGTTCGTCACCGTTTCGCGTGACCGGCGTCAGATAGATTCCGCTGCGATGGGCTGTTCCAGGTTTGGTGGACTCCGTCAGGGACTGGAACGCATGCTCCGCACGGATCCGGTTGAAGTGATCGGAGTCGGGGTCGAAAAAGCGCCGATAGTACACGCCGGCGCCGTGTACGCGGATGGGAACCTGACCGAGGCCGATGAGCGCCCAAGATTCGTCGCCGTCCTCGTGATACCCGTGGGAAAGCTCCCGGATAACGAACACCCGGGCCGCCGCGTGCAGTTGGTGGCCGCTGATCCCGGATACGTCGCCACACAGGTAGACGGTCTTCTGCGCGAGGTCGAGGGAACTGGAAGCCAGATCCTCTTGCATGATCACGCATCCGAAAAAGTCCCGGATCAAGTCATGGTCTCGCAACGTCGAAGGCGCGACCAAAATGTTGCGAGTATCCTCAAGGCAGGCTTCTGCTGGTTCCGTCGTGTACATTGAGTTGTACCCGCCATTCGCGCTCTGGGACACGAACCCGCAGAGCCGACCGGATCCCTGCCGGTCCGTTCGCCCCGTTCTTTGGTCCCCGGACGGTAGAGAACGCAAGATTATCACCCTCCGGTCGGTCACGCCTTGGCTGAAGGATGATCGGCGCCGGAGGCATATTTACAAAGGTCGGCGAGCGTGTGCACGGCCTTCTCGAAGACGCCGGAGCCCTGTCGGCCTTCGTCGACGCGACACAGGTCGCCGGGAGGATCGGCGTGCGCTTCGCGGGCGCGGCCTTTACCGAGCCGCGGCAGCCGGGGGAAACTGTTGGCGGTGCGCGGCCGTCGTCGCGTACGAGGTGCATGTGTACGAGGGCATGGCCGAGCGGACGGAGCGCCGTGCAGGCTCGGGCGGCTCTCGGCGACCATCGCCGGGGTATGGAGGAACAGCCTCTCGAACGGCGCCTTCCAGACGTAGGTCGACCCATCCGGCCTGAACGGCTTCGTCCCCTGAGTCCGAAGCGCGTGCCGTCGACACCGGTAGGGTAGAGGTCAGTCCTGGTCAGGGCTGGTCCAGCGCGACTGGCGGCCGGAGGGGCGCGGGTTCACCGCCAAGAGCGTGCCCGTGAAGACCGGGCGCGCTCGCAACGGCCGCCGCCAGGCGGACGGCGTGGTCCTCCTGGAAACGCGTGAGCCGCCACACCACCAGCGCGCCGAACACGGCCGCGGCCACCCCGTCCACCGCGACCGGCACATAGAGGGTGAGCACGTTGCTGATGTGCCCTCCGGTACCGGCGAGCGTCAGCCGCGACGACAGCCGGACGCCCGCCAGATAGATGAGCCACGTCGCCCACCACGCGTTGACCTGCCAGATCGACGCGCCGGGCGGGGCGCTGGCGCGCCACACCGCGCCGACGATGGCGCGCGGAACACGCAGGTTCAGGAAGGGAACGAACCAGCCGAAGATCACCCATGGACGGCCCTAGCCGTCCGGGATGTCGATGACGTCGGCGTTCGTCCGTGCCCGCCACAGCCAGACGATCACGGGGACGGCGGTGAGGAGGGTCAGCCCGTACTCCGCGGCCGATCCGACCGCCAGGACGTCGCACACCCGGTCGGCCGTCGACGTGACGCCGCCCCCGCTGAGCAGCGCGATCGCCCAGATCGCCGTCCCGGCGAGGACGGCGAGCAGCAGCGCGTTCGCGGCGAGCCCGGCCAGCGCCGCCAGCGCCGCCGCTCGCGGCGGCTTGATGATCTGATGCGTCACGGGTGGACCGTACCTTTCTCCTCCAGGGAAAAACGAAAAGTGATCTTTGCAGAAGCGGCCGGTGCGCGGAACCGCACGGAGATCACAAGACAGTGACGCCTCAGGCCGCCGGTAATTTCGGCGCATCCGATTTCGGAAACGGATGTAGCTCACCGCGACTACGGAGGGTCGCGTTTCTCGTTCGGGCCGAACGCGAACCGAGTTGCCGACCGAGACCAACCGCCCCGAACGTGCCTTCTCGACCTGCTGAGTGACGGGCCGACGGCCTGCGTCCGGGTGCGGCGAGCTGCTGCATCACCGCCCATGTGCGTGCCGAAAACCACGGCCATGCAGATGAAATCGACGGGCCAGCGGGGCCTCCTCGATCAGCCGTAAAGGAAAGAGCGCCGAGAGTTCTGGTGCTGCGGCATCAGATCGGCGTACAGGAGCATCAGCTTGCTGAAATGCGGGGGGTGTTTCACTGCGGTGGGCGGCGCTGGCGGCTCTGCCGCACCGGCGGTTCCTGGCGGCGCTGCGGCCGGGCATGCGCCCCGTCCGACTAGTGAAAGGGCACCGCGGACGCCGTCCAGACCGGCGCCGACCATGCGTAGGTGCGACACCTGCTCGGCGCGTCGGACGGCGACACTGCCGTCTCAACGGAGTTGGCCTCCTGCCGCACCGTGGCTAAGCTACACGCACAACAGTTTGATCTTGAGCGGAGGCCATTCGTGCCCGAGGACGGTTCATCACCGGAGATCGACACCACTCGGCCGAGTGTCGCCCGCATGTACGACTACTACCTGCACGGCAAGGACAACTTCCAGGTCGACCGCGACGCCGCTGACCGGGTCGCGCGGGCCATGCCGGAGATCGGCGAGCTGGCCCTGGAGAACCGCTCCTTCCTGCGCCGCTCCGTGCGGTACATGGTGCGCCGGGGAATCCGCCAGTTCCTCGACATCGGTTCGGGGCTGCCGACCGTCGGCAACACCCACGAGGTGGCGCAGGAGATCCTCCCGGACGCCCGCGTCGTCTACGTCGACAGCGATCCCATCGTGCTGGTGCACGGGCGCGCACTGCTCGCGACCAACGAGTTCACCACCGTCGCCCAGGCCGACATGCGCCGGCCCGCGGACGTCCTGGAGCACGCCGCGACGACCGGTCTGATCGACTTCTCCGCTCCGGTCGGCGTTCTGATGATCGCCATGACCCACTTCCTCACGCTGGAGGAGCGAGAAGGCGTCATGGCGCCTCTGCGCGACGCCCTGGCGCCGGGCAGCCATCTCGCCGCGACGCACGTGACGACGGAAGGGCACGACGCGGCGGCCGTCGAGCAGATCGAGGCGGCCTACGCGGCCACCCCGACGCCCATCTATTTTCGCGGCAAGGCGGATATCGCACTGTTCTTCGAGGGCTTCGAGTTCGTCGATCCGGGGCTGGTCACCATCGACGCGTGGAACCCCGAAGACGATAAGACGGACAGGCCGGCCAAGGATGTCGGTAAATGGCTTTACGGCGGCATCGGCCGCAAAATCTGAGTCCACGCCACGCCGTTCGTCGAAGCGGCGGCGCATTTCCGCCTCCTATTCGGCCATGGGCGGCAGGCCCACTCGGGCGCGGCGGTCGTGCAGTCCGTCGGGATCCTCGATCGGCCGCAGTCCGTACCCCGGCGCCGGTCGGCGTGCTGGGCGAGCAGCCAGGCCTTGAGAGGCGAGAGGAAGGTCTGCGGGGTCGATGCGCGGACCCTCTGGTCCCGCGCGGCCCGGCGCAGCAGGTCCGCCCGCAGTCTCCGATCCACGACCCCGGTATCCGTCTCCGGGCTCCCGGTACGGTCGGGGTCATGACCGACCGCCTGGATCGATCCGACGACCCGTGGCAGCGGCGGTGGACATGGGACCGGCGGTTTCCACCGCGTTGGCTGCTCGTCGGATTCACCGGCGCACCGCAGTTTCCCGGCGACGACGCCCTGGCGTTGTGCGCCGACATCGACGGGTTGTTCGTCGACCTGCCGCCCCGTCCGCGGGAACGCTTCACCCTCCTGGACTGCGTGCCGGACGGCGCCCTCGCCTCGGTGCTCGACTCGCCGGCCTCCACCACCGCGGGGTCCGCACGAGCGTGGCTGGGCAACCTATGGCTGTCGCCCGGACCCGACGACCCTGCGGCACGGCGCGGCTGGATCGGTGAGCAGTTGCTGGACGTGACGGTCGTGGGCCACCGGCCGTCCAAGACGTCCCCGGAACACCTCGACATCGACCTGGAGGGCCTGGCCGATGTGCAGGACCGCACCGACGGTGTCGCCCGTCCCGACGACGTCACCGGATTGGTGTTGAGCGGTCCGGACGGCGCGCCGTGCGGTGCCTGCGCCGACATCACCGGCCTGTTCCGGGAACCCGCCGAGCCGCCGGTACCGCACATCACCCTGGTCGGTTGCCGGCCCGAGCCGCCGCTGCTGACCGCGATCGCCGCGGCACACCAGACGACGAAGGCCGGGCTGCGCCGCCGCCGGATGTCGGCGGACGTGGGAGCGGTCGCCGCCGACGGTTCGGCGGTACCTCTGGTCGGCGGCAACGTGTCCGGCACGGTCATGTCGAGCGTCCCGTCCGCGCTCGGCCCCGACCTCCTGGACGTCACCATCGCCGCCGACGCACGCGAACCGCACCCTGCCGCGACCCGCGACATCGTGGACCTGTGGTTCACCGGTCGGCCCACCGAACGCAACCTGTGGGCGCGCTATGACCGGACGCTGCGGCACGAGTGGGCCGGCGTGGCGCTGGCCCATCACCGCTACAACGACCCCGACCAGCGGGCAGGAACCGTCTTTCACCTCGACGGCCGCTTCGTCACCGACATCGAGGGCTTCTACTGCGCCATCGGTGAGGCGATCAACGGCCCAGGCGGCTACTTCGGCTGGAACCTGGACGCCCTCGACGACTGCCTGAGCGGGAAGTGGGGCGCCGCGGCTCCCTTCCGGCTGGTCTGGCACGACTCGGCGGTGGCCCGCCGGCACCTCGTTGCCGGCCACGACCGCCACCGACACGCGCCGGCGGCGCCCCTCGACACACTCCTGGAGATACTCACCGCCCATGGCATCGAGGTCGAACTACGCTGAACATCGACACGCGATGGGCCGGGGCGGGTGCGTCCTCAGCGCCAGCCGAGTTCGGGTGCCACGTGAGTCAGGATGTTCTCCAGGACGTGCACGTTGTAGTCCACACCGAGCTGGTTGGGAACCGTGAGCAGGAGCGTGTCCGCCGCCTGAATGGCCTCGTCGCCGGCGAGCTGCTTGACCAGCACGTCCGGCTCGGCCGCGTACGAGCGTCCGAAGACCGCCCTGGTCTTCTCGTCGATCATCCCGATGTGGTCGTCCGAGTCGGCGCTCCGGCCGAAGTAGGCGCGGTCCAGATCGCTGGTCAGCGCGAAGATGCTGCGGCTGACCGAGACGCGCGGGGTGCGTTCGTGCCCGGCGTCCTTCCACGCCTGCCGGTAGGCCTCGATCTGCTTGCGCTGCTGGACGTGCAGCGGCTCGCCGGTCTCATCGTCCTTGAGCGTGGAGCTCTGCAGGTTCATGCCCAGCTTGGCCGCCCACACGCTGGTCGCGTTGGAGCTCGAGCCCCACCAGATGCGGTCGCGCAGGCCCTCGGAGTGCGGCTCGACGCGCAGCAGCCCGGGCGGATTGGGGAACATCGGCCGCGGGTTCGGCTCGGCGAAGCCCCTGCCCTGCAGCACCATGAGCAGCACCTCGGTGTGCTTGCGCGCCATGTCGGCATCGGTGTCGCCCTCGGGGGGCTCGTACCCGAAGTACCGCCATCCGTCGATGACCTGCTCCGGCGATCCCCGGCTGATGCCGAGCTGCAGCCGCCCGCCGGAGATCAGGTCGGCGGCCCCGGCGTCCTCGGCGAAGTACATCGGGTTCTCGTACCGCATGTCGATCACGCCGGTGCCGATCTCGATGCGCGAGGTCTTCGCGCCGATCGCGGACAGCAGCGGGAAGGGAGAGGCCAGCTGCCTGGCGAAATGGTGCACCCGGAAGTAGGCGCCGTCGGCGCCGAGTTCCTCCGCGGCCACGGCGAGGTCGATCGACTGCAGCAGCGCGTCCGCCGCGGACCTGGTCTGCGAGCCCGGGCCGTCACTCCAGTGACCGAACGAGAGAAAACCGATCTTCTTCACACCGGCGTCAACCATCTCGACGCCCGCGAGATTCCAGCACGCCTGATCACGGCCGTGCCACGGTCATCGACCGTCGCACACCAAGCCCAGCGGAACCCCTCTGTTCAGGGCGCCGGCGCGGGGCTGCCGATCAAGCAAGGGCGGCCGGGCCCTGGCCTCAGAGGCGGTGGGCGGGCAGAGTGGGGACGGTGTCGGTCCAGCCCTGCCGGCGGACGAGGGTGTACCCGTCGAGCTCGCCCGCGACGCGGCTCTCCACGGCGAGGGGGCGTCCCGTCCGCGGGTCGATGATCAGCCTGGTGTTCATGGCTCCGGTGGCGGTCCAGAAGGCGACGCCGTGACGGCCGAGGCGGTCGGTGACGGTCCCATGGCTGCGGTCGATCGGAAGGCCGGCCAGCACCCGGTACAGGGCGGCCTGGACGGCGGGCGGCGCGGGGGCACCGACCAGCAGGTCGGTGATCTGCTGGAACGTGACGTCCGGCGGGGGAGTCCGGCCGGCCTTCGGTTCCGCCGCCGGGGTGATGGAGCCGAGCCACAGCTCGTCCAGCGCCGTCTTGAGCGCCGTGGGATCGGTGGGCAGCGCGGCGATCTGATCGAGGGTGATGGGAGCGCCCGCCGCGCTCGGATAGGTCGGTTCTTCCTGCCGGGTGGTGCGCATGGTGCGTTGCAGGGCGAGCGCCGCGGGTGGGGCCGCCCGCAGGCCGACGCTCATGCCGCGGATCTCGCACGTGCGGGGACGCGGCGCGCCCGTCCGCCGCCAGGCGCGTTCGTCGGTGCCGCTCAGCCTCCGGTCGGTGACCGCATCGACGACCAGCCAGCTGGTGTCGCGCCCGGATCGGGCTGCCCAGAGCCGGGCGCGGCACGTCGAGGAGAAGCGGTACAGGGGCTTCCCGGTGGGGGGCGGCGGCCCCGCCGCGGTGTCGCCCACGTAGCTCGCCGTGGTGTAGGTGCTGAGGTCGGCCGTCCAGTACCGTCCGGCCGCCGTGTCGCCTTCCTGGAGCGTCGTGGCGGCGGCGAGGAGGGCTCGGCGTGCCGACGGCGGATCGGTGTCCTGGCCGGTCGGGCGTGCCACGACGATCAGCCCGGCGGCCAGGGCCGCCGCCGCGACGATGGCGCCGCCGTACCGGACGCGCCGTCCGGGCGCGCGAGCGGGGACCCGGCCCGGTTCCGGTTCCGACATCGCCCGGGCGCGGATGCGCTCGAGCCGTCCGGGATCGGCGGGCGGGTCGAGCCGGTCCGGCCGGACGGCCGCCATCGTCGCCAGCAGATCGGTCTTCCTACTCATCGGTGTCACCCTCATTTCCCGGATCCGCGTCGCGCGTCGCGTCGTCGATGTGGCGGTCGAGGTGGCGGCGCGCCCGGTGCACGCGCATGGCGAGCGCGGGCCGGGAACAGCCCAGGACCTCGGCGGCCTCGCGCGGCGACAGCCCGTGCCAGCCGAGCAGCATCAGGACCTCGCGGTCCCGTTCGGGCAGCGCGGCCAGCGCCCGCAGCAGGACGTTCCGGTCGACGATCAGCTCGGCGACGTCCCCGGCGACCGGCGGCGAGGCCGCCGCCCAGTCGTGCAGTTCCGCGGCGATCAGGTCCTGCCGCACCTCCTGCCGCCACTGCTCCCGGATGACGTTGCGCGCGACGCCGATCAGCCAGGCCAGCGGGACGTCCGGCACCACGTCGCGCCGCCGCCACGCGATAACGAACGTCTCGCTGGCCACCTCCTCGGCGAGCGCGCCGCCGACCCGCGTCACCGCGTAGGCGTACACGCGGGCGAAGTACCGGCCGAACAGCTCGTCGAACCATTCGGTCGACCCTCGGTCCGCGCGCTCGGCGCGAGGCTCCCGACCGCTCACGCCACGCTCGTCCAATCCCGTCACACTGAGAAGTGAGCAAAACCGGCCCGATATCACCAGGGACAGGAAAAATGATCCTCCCTCTCCGGGAACGGTGCCGGAGACCAAGGACGCGCGGCTGCGTGCGGACGGCCGCGGGGGACGCGGCGACGCGCTGGCTCTCGACAGCCGTGGCCGCGGTGGTCATAACACCGGGATCCACCGAAAGGCCCTAGAGTCGATGGCTCCCGGTCACTGCAGGGAAGGTGCGCGATGGTGGGCTCTGTGGGATTGGACGCCGGCGCCGTCGGCGAATGGTGCGCACGTGCGTTCACCGGGGCGCCGACGGTGGCCGCGCGGTTGCCGGCCGGTTCCGGCAGAGCGCACGGCGAATACACGGAGCGGGCACTTGCCCTGCGCATGGGCGCTCTTGTGCAACAGGTGCCGCCGTATCGCGCGTTGCGCGGCCTGCAAGCGGTCGTTCCCTACGGGTGGGCGGACCGCATGGCGCGACGGTACGCATCGCACGCGCAACTGGTCCCGCCCTTCCGGGAAAAGGCCGCCGATATGCGGCCCACTGCGTACGGATGGGTCGACAGCCTGCGGGAACGGGACCTGAGGAAAGCGTTCACCGCGTTATCCAGCCCGCCGGAGCCCGGCCCGGTGGAAGCGGTCCTGTCCGAGCTGATCGACCGCGTCCGGCGCTATTTCGCCGCGCACTCGAGAGTCGGCGTGATCGGCGGCGCGGAGACGGGACTGGCGCGGCTCTGCCTGATGCTGGCCCGGTTCGAGGCGGGTGTGCTGCCGGAGGCGGACGCCACCGTCGAGCAGATTCACCGGAGCGTCCCCGAGGACGAGGTGCGCGAGCTGGTCGGCCTCGTCCGGAAGCTGCCCCGCGCCCTGGGCACCCGGCTGGGCGGGCCGGGCACCATGCGGGGCGTCGCCGAGCCTGTGTTCGTGCCCGGGCTCGCGGAGGGCGACCTGATGATCGGCGACACGCTGGTCGCGGTCAGCCTCGGCGGCGCGGCCGAGGTGGCCCGGCGGCTCCGGCACCTCGTCGCGCACGCGTGGCTCGACACCGGCGACCTCTACGGCGTCCGCGCGGCCGGGGTGTACCTCGCGGCCCCCGGCACCCTGGTGACCTGGCCGGTCGCCGACCTCGCCGCCCGGTTGCTGTCCGGCGCCGACCCGGACGCCGCCCGCGCCGAGTTCCGTGCCCTGGCCGAACGGGAGATCGCGGCGCCCAGGCCGGTGGCGCGTGCGGATGCCGCGCTCCGGCACCGGCGCGACTGCGCCCTGGTCGAGACGGCGATGCCCGCCTCCGGCGGGCGGCCGCGCCCCGGCTGGTCGGTGACGCCCAACGGACCGACCTGCCCCAGCCGGGACCTCGCCGAGCTGGCCATGCCGTTCTGCGCGGGCCTCCCCGACGGCTGGCGCCTCGACTACTCCGAGGACCCCTACGGCAACATGCCTCCGCACTGGGAAGTCGTCAAAGGGCGCCAGAAGTACCCTTCGCCCGGAACCGATGCCGACGGTCTCGCCCTCATCCACTTCTTCGCGACCGTGCACGAAAACCGGAGTGCGCCGGTCGAAACGGAGGAGCCCATTCGCGCGACTCCGATGAAGTCCACCGTCTACGGGCCGGAAGTGTGGACCACCGCCTTCGGCGCCGAGTGGACGTACTGGGACCTGTGGTTCAGCGTCGTGTGCGTCGCGGACCACAGCGGCGACTGGGACGAACTCGACGCGAGCCTCTTCGCGGAACTCGCCAACCGGGATTTCGCCGAGTGCATGTGGTCGCACCTGGTCGACCTCAGGAAGCGTCTCACCGCCGTCGGGAGAACCGCCGCGGATCTCGCCGGTGATCTGCCCACCGACCGCAAGACGCTGACCAAGGCACGATCGAAGGTGAAGAAGGGCACGGGTGTCCGGGACAAGGACCATTCACCCGCCATGCGCGACACCCCGAGCCACCGCCACATCGTTCGGGCGCACTTCGGCAGCTGGGATCTGTACCCGGTCTCACCGCGCCCGTTCTATGAACGACTTTCCGCGGCCGCCCCGTTCGACCTCGAAGCTCCGGGCTGGGGTATTTCGGCCTTGAAGAACGTCAGACCCCTGTTCGACAGGCTGAAGGAACTGGAGGACGAGCACGCCGACGATCCACCCGTTCTGCTGGCCGTCCGCCGGGCCGGGCTCACCGCCGCTTCGCTGGCCTTCCACCGTTGCGACGACTCCTACGGCGTACTCGGGGACGATACCTCCGCCGCGATGCTGCGCTTCACCCGCACCGACTGGCGCGCCACCGGCATCGACCCCACCGTGTTCTGGCGCGACGTCCTCGAAATCTTCGCCGTTCTCGCCAACTTCGGCGCGACGTACAAGCACGAGAGCGAGTTGATGGCGAATCTCGGCGCGGACCGCGACCGGGCGCTGCTCGATTCGCTGGTCGAGGACCTGCGCGCCTCGTACATCGCCGACCGGCTCGACTGGTTCGCGAAGGAGGTCGCAACCTTCCGGAATTCCTTCTAGGAACCGACCTAGGAGGATGTGCTCGTCAATGACCGTGCGCTAGTGGGCCGCTGCGCGCAGAGGGCCATCTGCGGGCGGGGATCGGTGCCCGGGATCCGGAATCCGCCTGGTCGGGCATCGTCCGCCGACGACTCGGGTTCGTGCGACCGGTCTTCGAGCTGCTAGACATCTGGCGCATGGAACAACGAACCGTGCGCTGTCACCGCTATCTGCTGATCATGACAGCGCTGGTGGTGTTCCTGGCCGTCAGTGCCGGCCTGCTGGTGCGAGCACTGCTCCAGGGGCTGGCGTACCTGGAGACGCTCGGGGCGATCCTCCTTCTGGCCGTTCTCGCCGGGGCCCTCGTGACGGCCGTTGGCGCGCTGCGCAGCCGCGCCATCGTCGACGGCCAGGGCGTCACGGTCGTGGGTGCACTGCGCCGGTGGCGTTACGCCTGGGACGACGTCACCGAGATCACCCTGCACGCATCGCTGCGCTACTGGGAGGTGTACCTGCGCACGGCCGACGCCGAGCGCCGGATCTTCTTCTACCCGGTGGGGGTGTTCGCTCCTCCGGCTTCCGGGGAGCGCTACTCCACGCCCCCGCCCTACACCCCGCCCGGCCTGGCGAGGCTCTACGCGCGCCTTACCGGGGTCCGTGGCTGAAACCCGGCGGAGCACCCGCGTCCCCGCCCGTGGCGGCCATCCCGGGCTGAACAAGATCAAGCCACACGTCCTGAGCTATATGCTGACCTGCGCAGATTTCGCCTAGCAGGATCGAACAGGGTGACGGGACAGCGATGCCGACGCACGAGTGGACCATGGCCAATGACGATCACGGCTCGCGTCCGCGCCCCAGGCGGAGGAAGTACTTGATCTTCGCCTTGGGCTTGGCGGGGGTCCTGGGACTGTTCGCCGTGCTGTACCTGATCGGTGGGCAGAAAGGAAGCGCCCAGTCCCTCGGCCCGAAGAGCTACAGCACCCACGTGGAATGCCAGGTGAACACGTCCGGATCGCAGGGCACCGTGACGGTCAGCGGCACGATCACGGGCAATGCGACGCGCTACGCGGTCACCGTCGAGGTTCTGGACGCGGCCTCTCACCAGCGGATCGGCTTGCAGACCTTCGAGGTTCGAGGCTCGAAGACCTTCGGCGGAACCACCCCGGCGCAGGCTCCGATCGGACCCGCGGGCATCGAATGCAAGATCACGAAGGTCGCCTAGGACGCCGTCTCCTACGGTGCCGGTCTGGCGGATGTCGGCGCGCGGTCCTCGGCACCTGAGGCGGGGGAGGGGGCGCCGGCCTCCTCCAGGCTCACGCCATTGGTCTCCGGGGCCCACAGGGCGGTGAAGACCATGCCCAGCAGCAGGGTCGCGGCCGTGGCGACCATCACGGCGCCGACTCCGCCGTGGTCGAGCATGACCGGGAGCAGGAAGGTGCCGGCGGCCGCCCCGACGCGGCTGATCGCCGCGGTGACACCGAGGCCGGAGGCGCGCAGCGCCGAGCCGGGGGAGGACGGCCAGCCCCAGCAGCGAGCCCACCACCGCGAAGGCGAGCGGCAGCACCGTGCCCCAGAACTCGTCGCGGACGTCCAGGGCGTTCAGGACGTCGGGGAGGAACACGAACAGGGAGAAGTTCGGTACCGCGAGCGCCGTCCAGAACAGGCCGCCGACCAGGGTCCGGCGCCACATGGCGCGGCCGAACAGGTCCCGCCAGGGACGCTGCTCGGCGGTGTCCGCCGCTTCGTCGAGCGACACGTTGGAGCCGAGCCACCTGTCGACGACGGCCCGCGCCTCGGTGCCGCGGCCCTTGCTGATCAACCAGCGGGGCGACTCGGGCGCGCCGGCGCGCATCAGCAGCACGACCGCCGCCGGCACCGCGCTGGACGCCAGCGCCCACCGCCACCCCTCGTCCCCGGCCTCCCGGACGATCACGTAGCCGACCACGGCCGCGGCCAGGTAGCCGACCGCCCAGAGCGCGTTGAGGGAACTCATCACCGAACTGCGCAGCTTGCGCGGGGTGAACTCGGCGAGCAGCGCGGGGCCGATGGCGTAGTCGGCCCCCACGGCGAGCCCGAGGACGAGGCGGACCACGCCCAGCTGCGCGGGGCCGGAGGCGAAGAGCTGGAGCGCCGAGCCCACCAGCAGGAGCAGTAGGTCGAAGGTGAACAGCCGCTGGCGTCCCACGCAGTCGGTCAGCCAGCCCACGACGATGCCGCCGATCACGACGCCCAGCAGCGGCGCGGCGGCGACGAGGCCGTCCCACCAGGAGTTCATGCCGAAGCGCGCGGGGATGGCGGGGAAGGCGAAGATGACGGCGCCGAGCAGGTAGCCGTCGATGAACGTGCCGCCGCTGACGATGGCGGCGGTTCTCAGGTGGAACGGCCGGAGCGGCATGTCGTCCAGTGTCACGGAAGGTGGCGATGGGCTCATGGGGGTCACCCGTTCGGAGAAGCGGACAGGGCGAGCGTTCCGGGACGGGAGCGACGGCCGGACCGTGCGGGGCGGGGGACGTGGTGCGCGGGGGACGTGGTGCGCGGGGGGAGCGGTGTCAGATGGCCCGCGAGTCGACGACCTCGCCGAGCGGGAAGTCGAAGGCGTGGCGGTCGACGCGGGCGGCCAGCACGTCGAGCCCGCCGAGGACGTCGAGGTCGTCGCGGGGCCCGCTGGTGACCTCCAGGGTCGCGGTCGCCCGCGTGCTCTCGTACTGGACCGCGTTGGGGTAGTCGATCCGGAGGACGTCGGCGTGGTCGGGGACGCCGAACGGCGTGGGCGCGTAGTGGCGGACCTGGAGGCTGGACGGCCCGATCGGCGGGTACCCGACCTCGTCGGGCCAGCCGTCGGCCGCCTGGTCGCCGAGGGTCACCGTGCTGCGGAACAGCAGGTCGCCGTGGCGGCGGCAGTCCAGGCGCAGGCGCGGGCCGTCCTGCTCCCAGACGAAGTCGCCGCCCTTCTTGGGATACGACCAGTACTCGCGGCCCGCGGCGAGGCCCATGTCGAGGTCGATGTACTCCAGCACGCAGCACTTGCCGGTGTGCTCTCCCACGCGGGCCGGGACGCTGACGGCCACGTTCTTGCTGTCGGCGTAGCCGTCGACGTCGCCGATGAGGAGCCAGCTCACCAGGATGACGTCGCCGGCCGGCTCGAGCGGCGCCGGCAGCAGCCTGCCGGCGAGCCCGTCCTCGCCCCGGCAGGCGAGCAGGACGCGGGTGCAGTCGGCGAAGCGGTGCGGGGCCGGCCGGACCGGCGATGCGGGAGTGTGCGATGGGAATCCTGGGCGACGAGGGGTGGGCCAGGACGGAGGCGGCCCTGGACCAGGAGGGGGACGCGTCCCCCGACCTGTCCCGCGTGCTGCGCCACCGCCCCGCCCAGCGCCGCTCGCGCCGCAGCGTCCGCAAGATCATCCAGGCCGCCGACGCCCTGCTGCCCGAACTCGGCTACGCCGCGATCACCGCCGCGCCCTGGCCCATCGTGGAGCGCGCCGGCGTCACGGCCGGCGTGTTCTACCACTACTTCGAGAACGGCGCCGCCGTCCTGGAGGCCCTGAGCCTGGTCTACTTCGACCAGGCCAGGATCATGATCGACCGGCTCGCCGGGCGGTCCTTCGCCGACTGGGAGTCCGCGCTCGACGCGGTGACCGACACCTTCGCGTCCTTCTACAGCGAGCCCTCGGTGCACGAGCTCTGGCTCAACGACCGGCTGCGCGAGACGGCCGGCGAGGTGTCGGAGCGGATCAACGGCTACATCGCCGACACCATCGCCCGGGTCCTGGAAGAGGTCTCCGGCGGCGAACTGTTGCTGCGGCCGCCGGCGCTGCAGATCCTGCGGACGCTGGGGGACGACCTGCTGCACTACGCCTTCAGCAGGCCGCCGGAGGAGACGGACGACTACCTCACCGAGGTGAAGATCGCCATGCGCAGTTACTGCCGGACGATGCTCGGCGGCCCCGACGCCGCGCTGCGCCGCGCGAGCGCGCCCGGCCGGATGACCCTCACGCCCTGACCGGCGCCGCGTGCCGGCACAGCCCCCGACATCGTGGCCTCGTTCACGGGATGGCCAGGTCCAGGACGGTCTGCGCCGCCTCGTCGAGGGCGCCGGCTCGTGTCAGACGGCGCACCCGCCTGGCGTCTTTCCAGCGCAGCAGTATCCAGAGCATCCGCTTGGCGACGTCGAGCGACGCTTCCAGGCGAGGCGAGTACACGTCCGGGACGGCCTCGGTCAACTCCCGGTGCAGCGCCACGGACTCGCGGATGGACGCGAACCCCCCGATGAAGTCGCGTCTCCGGCCCTGGGCCACGGAGAGGGTGTAAAGGGACATGGCGAGGTAGCGGGTGAAGCTCCCCGGATCGCTCGCGGCCAGCGGCCGGCACAGGTCGACGGACTCGCGGGCGGCGTCCAGCGCGTCGCGTCCGCGTTTCAGCTCGCCCAGGATCGCCGCGAGGTTGTTGAGCGTCTCGGCGAGATCGGCCTGGTAGGCGCCGGGCGTCGCCTCGGCCAGGTCGCGGTGGATCCGTACCGACTCCTCGGTGACCGCGGCCGCTTCCTTGTTCCGTCCGGTCTCGGAGAGAACGGCGCCGAGGTTGCTCAGCGACATCGCGACGTCCGCCGTGTACGCGCCGGGGGTCGCCTCGGCCAGCCGCCGGTACCGGTCCACGGCCTCCCGGGCCGGCGCCAGCGCGTCCTGGAAGCGCTCCAACCCGATCAGCCTCGTGCTGAGGTTGCTCAGCGAGTTGACCAGTTCCGGTTCGAACGCCCGGGGATGGGCCTCGGCCAGCCGCCGCCGGATGTCCACCGCCTCCCGTGCCGCGTCGAGGGCCTCCTCGAACCGTCCCAGCTGCCCCAGCCTCGTGCCGAAGTTGCCCAGCGCCACGGCCAGGTCGGGCTCGAACGCGACGGGGTCCGCGGCGGCCAGCCGCCGCCGGATCGCCACCGCCTCCACGGCGACGTCGAACGCTTCCTCGTACCGGCCCAGTGCGGCCAGATCGATGCCGAGGTTGTTGAGGGACGTGGCGAGACCCGGCTCGAACGCGGCCGGGTTCGTGCGGGCCAGCCGCCGCCGGATGTCCACCGCCTCCCGCGCGGCCGCCGCCGCCTCCTGCCGCCTCCCCACCGCATCCAGCGTCGTGCCGAGGTTGTTCAGGGTGGCGGCGAGCCCGGGCTCGAACGCGGAGGGGTCGGTGTCGGCGAGCCGCCGCTGGATGCCGACGGCCTCCTGGGTGGCCGCGAGCGCCTCCTCCCGGCGGCCGAGCTTCCACATGTTGCCGCCGAGATGCTGCAGCGTCGCCGCCAGATCCTCCTCGAACCGGGACGGGTCCGCCTCGGCCAGCCGTCTGCGGATCCCGACGGCCTCCCGCGTCGCCGCCAGCGCCTCGTCCCGCCGTTCGAGCGCCAGCAGGATCGGGCTGAGGTTGTGCAGCGAGGTGGCCAGGTCGGGCTCGAACGCGGCGGGGTCCGCCTCGGCGAAGCGCCGCCGGATGGCGACGGACTCCTGGACGGCCTTCAGCGCCTCCTCCCGGCGGCCCAGTTGCAGGAGCGTCCCGCAGAGGTCGTTCAGCGACATGGCGAGGAGGGGTTCGAAAGCCTCCGGATCGGTGCCCGCCCTGCGCCGGTACAGGTCCACCGCCTCGGCGATGGCTTCGAGGGCCTCGCCGTGCAGTCCGGCGTTGCCGAGGCGCACGCCGAGCTCGTGCCGGATGCCGGCGATCCGGCCGGGATCGCGGACGGTGGCCAGCCGGTGGGCGGCCAGGCGCCGGGTGAGCGCCGCGATGCCGACGTCCAGGTCGACATGGCGGCGGCCGGGCACGTGGGGCTCGATGGCCTCCAGGACGCCGACGGGCACCTCCGCCGACTCCGCCAGGGACGCCAGGGCCGTGCCGCCCGCCTCCAGCGCCAGGCGCGGCCGGTCCCGCAGCAGCGGGTAGACCTGGTGCACGGCGACGCGGCGCCACCTCCGGCCCGTCTCGATCAGCGTGATCACCGCCTGCCGGGTGTAGGGGAGCGCGCCGGGGCCGTCCCGGTCCGGCGCGAGCAGCCGGACGGGCGCCGTGGACGTCCACGGGTCGGTGGCGTGGTAGCCGGCCTCGTCCTCGGCGCCGGGCAGGGTGAGGGCGAGGAAGTCCTCGCCGAGCCGGTCGGGGTAGAGCGGTTCCAGGAGGAGCGCCGGATCGGCGGGCGGGTAGCAGCGGGAGTGGTCGCGCAGGATCCCCTCGCGCGCCGGTGCGGTGTCGGCGACACCGGTGCGCGCCAGCGCCGCTTCGGCGTCGGCGGGCGGGAGCGGGCGGGTGAGGACTGCGACGTACACGGCCTTCCCCATCGTCGCCGCCGGTGTCCCTATAGGGCCGTTCCCGTCGTCGTGGGACGAGCGCCAGTGGTCGTGCTCGCGGTCCAGCAGGTAGGACGACAGGCGGGCCTGATCGCCGCCGGTGGGCGCGGCCGTCCCGCGGGAGGCGGCGTCGACGTCGGCCAGCGCCCGCATGTGCAGGGTCAGCGGCGAGGCGAATCCCGGGTCGTCGAAATCGGCGGGGCCCGCGATCGCGTCCGGATCCGGGACGTCGAAGATCTCCGCGAAACGGTTCCGGGCGGCGGCGTACATCGCGGACCGCACATCGGACCCGCCGGGGAGCGCCCGCATCCGCACCGCCTCGGCGTCCGGCATGTCGAGCTTGGCGAACTGGTGCGCGAGGCCCTGCCACCAGGTGCCTGCAGGTCGTGCCAGGAGCAGGACCCGCAACCGGTCCCGGGCCGCGTCGCGATGCCGGCGCACCAGCGCGACCAGGTCGCCGAGCGGCCACCGTTCGGCGTAGTCGACGACCAAGACGAGGCCGGGCGCCCGCACCGTCAGGTGCACGTCGCCGCCGTCCGCGGCGGCGACCTCGCTGACGTGGCGCGCCAGGGCGACCGTCCATCCGGCGGCCGCCGTCCGTGCGGCGAACTCGGCGGCGAGCCGCGTCTTGCCCTGGCCGCCCTCGCCGTGGACGAGCCGCACGGACAGTTCCGTCCCGGCGTCCTCCCGCCACGCCTCCAGCAGATCCAGTTCCGGCCGAGGGAAGTACGGCACCACCTGGTGGCGGGCCATCAGCAGGCGGCTGGGGACCCGCGCCAGGTCGGGCAAGACCGTCGCGGGGCCTGGCAGGGGGAACGGCTCCACGCGGTAGGGCGGTGCGCCGCGGTAGATGTAGTTGTACTGGTCGCCGTGCTGCACCGCGTTCACACTGCCATCACCGGCCGCCGCGACGTTCTGGGTGAACACCGGGCGGTCGGGTCGTCCGGTCGGGTCCGGCCCGCGATCGGTCACGCCTCCGCCTCGCCATCACCCGAACCCGCGCCGCTCCCGTCCTGCGCGGGTCGTCCCGGAGCGGGCGCGTCCATGTAGAAGGTGTACTGGTTGCCGTGCTGCACCGCGTTGACGACACCATGATCGTCGGCGGTGTTGTTCTGCAGCCAGACCCGCTGGGTGACGGGCAGCTCTCCGCTCACGTCGTCGATCAGCGCGCGAAGGCCGGCCTCGGACTCGGGGAGTTCACGCAGGAGCGCCGCGAACCGCCGCTTCCACGGCCCGACGAGGTCCCGCCGCGCGCCGTCCGGATCGTCCTCGCTCCGGACGAGTTCCGCGTCGCCGTCGAGCTGGGCCTCGACCGCCGACGCGGCCCGCCCCTGCCGGTGGAACAGCCGGGCCGTTCTGGTGCGGGTCGCCTGCCACGCCTCGGTCGCCATCGCCGCCACCACCGTCGTGGCGCCGGTCAGCGCGAGCGCCTCGACCACAGCCTGAGCGTCCTGAGGGTCCGTCATCGATATCCCCTTAGAGCGAGCCCGCCCGCCGACCGGTTCTCCCGGCGAGGACGCGGGAAGCGCGTCACGCCGATAGGACGTCTCGCCCCCGCTCACCGGTACTCCCGCGCGTCGTCCGCTTCCGGTCAGTCGCAGCCCCACCGGGCGCGATCGCGGCCGCCGGCGGGACCTCGGCACGCGTCCCGCTTGATCACCGACCAGGCGTCCGGGATCGCGCTGACCGTCCGTGCCGCCGAGCCGTCATGACGCGAGCGTGTACTGCAAGGGGAACCCGTTCCGGGCGAGCGAGGAATCATCCATGACGGATCCCCGGCACAGGAGGCCAAAGTGCACAGAACGACGACCCGGCGGGGACGGACGTGACTCTCATCGACGAACCGGACCGGTGCGTCGCCGCCGCGTCCGAGGACCCGAACGGGTCAGGTGCCGTCGGTGCCGATCCGGTCGCGCACTCCGGCGCGGAGCCCGGGGACGCGGTCCTCATGGCGCGGTCGCTGGCGCAGCCCGAGCAGTTCGCGCCGCTGTTCCACCGGCACGCGCCCCGCATCCACCGTTACATCGCCCAGCGGCTCGGGCCGGACGCCGCCGACGACCTGGTGGCCGAGACGTTCCTGGTGGCGTTCCGGAGCCGGCACCGTTTCGACCCCGGCCGCACCGACGCCCGGCCCTGGCTCTACGGCATCGCCACCAACCTCATCGCCCGGCATCGGGCGGCCGAGGTCCGCACGTACCGGCTGCTGGAACGCGCCGCGCCCGCCGGCGGCCCCGCCGCGCGGTCCGGTGACGAGGTGGGCGAGCAGGTCGCCGACCGGGTCACCGCGCAGAGCCTGCACGGTCCGCTGGCAGGGGCGCTCGCCGGGCTGCCCGCTCGCGTCCGCAACGTCGTGTTGCTGGTCGCGTGGGCGGACCTCAGCTACGACGAGGTCGCCGAGGCCCTGGACATCCCGGTCGGCACGGTGCGGTCCCGGCTGCACCGCGCCCGCCGCCGCCTCCGCGACGCGCTCGGCGGCGCCGACCCCACCCTGATCTCGGAGGAGGACACCCCGTGAACGAGCTGGACATGCTGCGCGCGGCGCAGCCCGACGTGCCCGCACCGAGCCGGGAGTCGCTCGACGGCGCCCTCGCCCGGATCCTCGCCGACGGGCCGGAGGCCGGGCCGACCGGCCGCCGCGCCGCGCTGCCGCGACCGGGCCGCCGGGCGGTGCTCGCTGCGGGAATCGCCGCGGCCGCCGCGGTGGCGGTCGGCGTCGTGCCGGTCCTCGGCGGGCACGGCTCCGCGCCGGCCGAGGCCGCCGTCGTGCTG